>NZ_JAGFPF010000065.1:0-24372 GCF_025962695.1 Candidatus Symbiopectobacterium sp. NZEC135
CGGAATTGGTAGACGCGCTAGCTTCAGGTGTTAGTGTCCTTCGGACGTGAGGGTTCAAGTCCCTCTCTTCGCACCATTTCTTAATGCTTTTCCTTTCTTTTTTATTTCTTCGTGTCGATCAAACATTTCTCTTGGTACTGCATGACGTATTGCCCGTTATGGCCACGTCGTTTGGAAGGCTACCACTAACGCGCTCAATCCGCCCGCCAGTGCAATACAGGAAGGCAGCAGCAAGTAATGGCGCAAGCGAGGATGGAACAGCATGACGGCGGTTGCCAGCAGCGCAATCGCTACGATCAGCTTCCAACTGTTGAGTTGAAGGTCGAGCAGCGCAAGCAACGGCATCAGTGCGGCGGGCAGCAGAATACCCCAGGCGCTGCTCAGGCGTTTACCCAGACACCAACTGGCACTCCATAATCCGCATGCGGTAATCATTGCGGTTAGCATGACTGCGCTCCTCTAGCGATGATAAAACTCAAAGTTGATAATGATAACCACTATCATATGTGAATTTATATCATTTGTGGACGGGCGTAAACCCCGGCAAGCGATGCCGGGGGAGTAGAAACAGTGAAGGGAAATACGTTGGAAGGGAATCAGTAGATCGACTGATATAGCGCTTTGATTTGCGCCAGTGTCACATCACGCGGGTTGCCGCCGGTGCAAACATCGTCAAAGGCAGCCTGTGCTAACGCAGGGATATCCTCTTCCTTCATGCCCACTTGGCGCAGACGCGCCGGAATATCCACATCCTGAGAAAGCTGCTTCACGGCGGCGATGGCGGCTTCTCGCGCTTGCGCGATCGGCATCTGTTGTGCGTCCGCGACGCCCATTGCTACCGCGATTTGCCGGAATTTGTCGCCGGTATAATCCGCATTGAACGCCATGATATGCGGCAGCAGGATCGCGTTTGCCACGCCGTGCGGGGTGTCATAGAACGCGCCCAACGGGTGTGCCATACCGTGAACCAACCCCAGACCCACGTTGGAGAAGCCCATGCCAGCGACGTACTGCCCCAACGCCATGGCTTCCACGCCGGCGGCATGGCCCGCCACGGAATCGCGCAGCGAACGGCTGATGATTTCGATGGCCTTCAGATGCAGCATGTCGGTCAGTTCCCACGCGCCTTTAGTGGTAAAGCCTTCAATCGCGTGCGTCAAGGCATCCAGGCCGGTTGCCGCCTTCAGTGAGGCGGGCATGCTGGCCATCATATTGGCATCGATAAACGAGACAATAGGAATGTCATGGGGATCGACGCAGACGAATTTGCGACGTTTTTCTTCGTCGGTGATCACGTAGTTAATCGTGACCTCGGCAGCGGTGCCTGCGGTGGTCGGGATCGCCAAGATCGGTACGCTGGGGCGGCGCGTGGGTGCAACGCCTTCCAGACTGCGCACATCGGCATATTCCGGGTTGTTGATGATGATACCAATCGCTTTACAGGTATCCTGTGGTGAACCGCCGCCAATGGCGATCAGGTAATCGGCCTGCGCTGCCTTGTAGCGCTCAATACCTGCGGTCACCACGCGAATCGTGGGATTAGGTACTACGTCATCGTAAACCTCGTAGGGCAGGCCTGCCTGATCGAGCAGAGTGATAACTTTACTCACCACACCATATTTCACCAGGTCTTTGTCAGTGACCACCAGCGCTTTGTGGAAACCACGCCGGGTTATCTCTTCTACGATGTGGTTAATCGCCCCCGCACCAAAATACGAGGTCTCGTTAAGGATCATTCTTTGGGTCATCGTCGTCGTCTCCATAACATTTTGATTTTAAAATACCCGTCATACTTCAAGTTACAGGTGTGTTGGCTGCACTCGCTCACCCGAATCACTTACTTGAGTAAGCTCATCGGGATTCCCTCATTTGCCGCCTTCCTGCAACTCGAATTATTTAGGGTATAGATGCTGAATAGGGTCGGGTAGCGCGAGCGATCGGGGCGGGAAACGCCCTCATGGCGCGACATGTTAATCCTCATAGCGTTAGCTTCTATGCCATCAATAACGCAAAGACCGTGATGGATCGCTGATAAATGGACATTACCCTTTTAATGAGTATGGGTATGTGGCAGGGAAATTGCCTTCCCCTCGTTGCCATCGGTGGTGATGCGGTGGCAGTGAGTGCAAGGTGGGTGTGATCGGCGTCATCTTTAGCGTTTTTGGTACCGTGACATCATCATCACCTTTGGTTGAAATAATCTAATTTCAGCCATTTTTTTGCATTATAAAAACTAATCCATTACGGATTTGTTTGTGGCGATCATTCTCTAATGATGTGAATATTTGTGTCATTATTCTTGTTTTATATTTCAATTATTAGTGTTTTATTCTAAATAATGATTTTAATTTGGCGAATTTTGTTGTCATGTGCTCTGCCACTCTTTTTGTCTTTCATGGCTGATATATAGTTTAACTTATGACAAGGGGTGTGGTAGCCCTGTGGAAGAGGTGGTAAGTTCAACGCAAAGAAAGCGTTTGCGTGGCGCGATCTGCGTCGTTCGCAAGGACAGGTTTGCAAACAGAGGTTCGGGAAAAAAATGACACAGCAAACTCCGTTGTATCAGCAGCATATCGCCGACGGCGCGAAGATGGTCGACTTTCACGGCTGGATGATGCCGCTGCACTACGGCTCACAGTTGGATGAGCATCATAGCGTTAGGCGTCATGCAGGCATGTTCGATGTGTCGCACATGACCATTGTGGATTTACACGGCCCGCGTGTGCGCGAATTCCTGCGTTATCTGCTGGCGAACGACGTTGCCAAACTCACGCAACCGGGCAAGGCGCTTTATACCGGGATGTTAAACGCCTCGGGTGGCGTCATTGACGATCTCATCGTCTACTTTCTTACTGAAACACATTTCCGGCTGGTGGTGAATTCCGCCACGCGGGAGAAAGATCTGGCCTGGATCGCCGAGCATGCCAAGGCGTTCAACGTGGAGTGGCAGGAACGCGATGAACTGGCGTTGATTGCAGTGCAAGGGCCGTTGGCTCAGGAGAAAGTGCAGGCGTTGCTCAGCGCGGAACAGCGCGCGGAAACGGCGGGCATGAAGCCCTTTTTCGGCGTACAAACCGGTGACTATTTTATTGCTACCACCGGGTATACCGGTGAGTCAGGCTATGAAATTGCCCTGCCCGCGGAGCAGGCAGTGGCGTTCTGGCAACAACTACTGGCGGCTGGTGTGCAGCCCTGTGGCCTCGGAGCGCGCGATACGTTGCGCCTTGAAGCGGGCATGAACCTGTATGGCCAGGACATGGACGAAGGTGTTTCACCGTTGGCTGCCAATATGGGCTGGACTATCGCTTGGCAACCGGAAGGCCGGGATTTTATTGGCCGGGACGCGCTGACCCATCAACGTAATGAAGGCACTGAGCAGTTGGTCGGACTGGTGCTGCGTGAAAAAGGGGTGCTGCGCCATGAAATGCCTGTGCGCTTCACCGATGCGAGTGGCACGGTACAGGAAGGCGTGATCACCAGCGGGACTTTTTCTCCAACGTTGGGCTTCAGTATTGCACTGGCTCGCGTGCCGCAAGGTATTAGTGAAACGGCGTTGGTGCAAATTCGCCAGCGCGAAGTGCCCGTAGAGGTGACCAAACCGGTATTTATTCGTGGCGGAAAGGCATTGGTTTGACGCCGTACCCCGTTTGACCATGATTATTGATTAACGTTAGCGCGATATATGCCGCAACCCCTTCGCGTTGCTGGAAGGCGGATATCGCGCGATTCGATACGACGAAGCAATTTTTAAGGAGAGCAGGCAATGAGCAGCACAATCCCAACCGAGTTGAAATACACCTCATCCCATGAGTGGGTCCAGGCCGAAGGCGAGGGTGTCTATCGTGTCGGTATCACCGAGCATGCCCAGGAACTGTTGGGTGACATGGTTTTTGTCGATTTGCCTGACGTTGGCACGCAGGTTGCGATGGGTGATGACTGCGCTGTCGCTGAGTCGGTCAAGGCCGCCTCAGATATCTATGCGCCGTTGAGCGGTGAGATCGTGGCAGTGAACGATGCGCTGGAAGGGCAGCCGGAGCTGGTTAACAGTGCGCCTTATGGCGACGGTTGGCTGTTTAGCATCAAAGCATCTGATGAAAGCGAACTGAACGACCTGCTGGATGCTACCGCTTATCAGGCGCTGTTAGAAGAAGACGAATAACCTTGTCACCCCGTGATGGTTTTATCGCGCATCACGGGGTAAATCGATTGGTCAGAATGTAAGACACCGAGCGCAGTCTACCGCGTTCGCACTTGTTGTTTGCCATGAACGTTCTATACCCTAAATAATTCGAGTTGCAGGAAGGCGGCAAGCGAACGAATCCCGATGAGCTTACTTAGGTAAGTGATTCGGATGACAAATCTGCCTGGAGCAGATTTGAACGCCGCTTGCGGCGGCCTCGTAAGAGGTGAGGCCCAGGGATGGGCCGAATAACGAACGCAGCCAACGCACCTGCAACTTGAAGTATGACGGGTATAACAATTGCTTGAAGCAGGAAATACCCCAATGACTCAGACTCTCAGCCAACTCGAACATGACGCCGCTTTCGTAGAGCGTCATATCGGTCCTACACCCGCGCAGCAGGCTCATATGCTGGAAACGCTCGGTGCGGATTCCTTGTCAGCATTGATTCGACAGATTGTGCCGGCAGATATCCAGTTGCCCAACCCGCCAGCGGTGGGCAATGCGCTGCCCGAGCATCAGGCGTTGGCTGAGCTTAAGTCGATTGCCAACCGCAATCAGCGCTACAAAAGCTATATCGGCATGGGGTACACCGCTGTGCATATGCCGCCGGTAATCTTGCGTAATTTGCTGGAAAACCCCGGCTGGTACACCGCCTATACGCCTTATCAGCCTGAAGTCTCGCAAGGGCGGTTAGAAGCCTTGCTGAATTTTCAACAGATGACGCAGGATTTGACCGGGCTGGAACTGGCCTCCGCCTCTCTGCTGGATGAAGCGACGGCGGCTGCGGAAGCGATGGCAATGGCCAAACGCGTCAGCAAACTGAAACAGGCTAACCGCTTCTTCGTGGCAGAGCATGTGCATCCGCAAACGCTGGATGTGGTACGCACCCGCGCCGAGACCTTTGGTTTTGAAGTGGTGGTCGGCGATGCCGCCGCTGCATTGGAAATGGAAGGCGTGTTTGGCGTGCTGTTGCAGCAGGTGAACACCTATGGTGAAGTGCATGATTATCGTGAACTTATCGCACAACTGAATGCGCGAAAGATCATCGTCAGCGTCGCCGCTGATATCATGGCGCTAGTGCTTCTGGCTGCACCGGGCAAGCAGGGAGCCGATATTGTGTTTGGCTCCGCTCAACGCTTTGGTGTACCGATGGGCTACGGTGGTCCGCATGCGGCCTTCTTCGCCTGTAAGGATGAGTATAAACGCGCCATGCCGGGGCGTATTATCGGCGTGTCGCGTGATGCAGCGGGCAACACGGCGTTGCGCATGGCGATGCAGACGCGTGAGCAACATATCCGCCGCGAAAAAGCCAACTCCAACATCTGCACCTCTCAGGTGTTGCTGGCGAATATCGCCGGTTTCTATGCGGTTTATCATGGGCCACAGGGGCTCAAGCGTATCGCTGAACGTATTCATCGTTTAACTGATATTCTGGCTGTTGGTTTGCAGCAGGGCGGCTTGAAACTGTGGCACACCACCTGGTTTGATACGCTGGCGGTTGAGGTTACCGACAAGAATGCCATCATCGCACGTGCGCTGAATGCCGGGATCAACCTGCGTACCGATCTTTATCACGGTGTCGGTATCACGCTGGATGAAACCACTACCCGCGAAGATGTTGCGGCGTTATTTGACGTGTTGCTGGGCGAAGGGCACGGCTTATCTATCGATGCGCTGGATGTAACGCTCAGCGGCGGCTTATCATCCCTTCCTGCTGCGCTGCTGCGCACCGATGCCATTCTGACTCACCCGGTGTTCAACCGTTATCACAGTGAAACCGAGATGATGCGTTATCTGCACCGTCTGGCCCATAAAGATCTGGCGCTGAACCGTGCCATGATCCCGTTGGGTTCCTGCACCATGAAGCTAAATGCGGCAGCGGAAATGCTGCCGATCACCTGGCCGGAGTTTGCTGAACTGCATCCGTTCTGCCCGCCGGAACAGGCACAAGGTTATCGTTTGATGATCGAACAGCTTTCCGGTTGGCTGGTGCAACTCACTGGCTATGATGCCGTGTGTATGCAGCCCAACTCGGGTGCGCAGGGCGAGTATGCCGGTTTGTTGGCCATTCGCCGCTACCATGAGAGCCGAGGTGACGATCAGCGCACGCTGTGTCTGATTCCTAGCTCTGCGCACGGTACTAACCCGGCATCAGCACAGATGGCTGGGATGGCGGTAGACGTGGTGGCGTGTGACAAACAAGGGAATATTGATCTGCACGATCTGCGGGAGAAAGCCGCGCAGGCGGGCGATCGTCTCTCCTGCATCATGGTGACTTATCCTTCTACGCACGGTGTCTATGAAGAGACCATTCGTGAAGTGTGTCAGATTGTGCATCAACACGGCGGACAGGTGTATCTGGACGGCGCAAACATGAACGCGCAGGTCGGTATCACCACGCCGGGCTACATTGGCGCGGATGTGTCACACCTTAACCTGCATAAAACGTTCTGCATTCCGCACGGCGGCGGCGGGCCGGGCATGGGACCGATCGGGGTGAAAGCCCATCTGGCACCGTTCGTACCGGGGCATCAGGTGGTGCAGATTGATGGCTTGCTGACCACGCAGGGCGCGGTATCTGCGGCTCCTTTTGGCAGCGCATCCATTCTGCCTATCAGTTGGATGTATATCCGCATGATGGGGGCTGAAGGGCTGAGAAATGCCAGCCAAGTGGCGATCCTTAATGCCAACTATATTGCAACGCGTTTGAAGGATGCCTACCCGGTGCTCTACACCGGCCGCGATGGTCGCGTGGCGCACGAGTGCATTCTGGATATTCGCCCGCTGAAAGAGAGCACGGGCATCAGCGAAATGGATATCGCCAAGCGTTTAATCGACTATGGCTTCCATGCGCCGACTATGTCGTTCCCGGTGGCGGGAACGCTGATGGTAGAGCCGACTGAGTCTGAAAGTCAGGTCGAACTGGATCGCTTTATTGATGCGATGCTGGCGATCCGTGCAGAAATTCAGCGCGTAGCACAAGGGGAATGGCCGCTGGAAGACAACCCGTTGGTGAATGCACCGCATACCCAGCAGGAGATCGTCAGTGAGTGGTCGCATCCCTACAGTCGCGAACTGGCGGTGTTCCCGGCGGGGGCTGAGCATAAATATTGGCCGAGCGTTAAACGCCTCGATGACGTGTACGGCGATCGCAACCTGTTCTGCTCTTGCGTACCGATTGGCGATTACGCGTAATTAACGCTACAAAAATGAAAACCCGCCGTATGGCGGGTTTTTTTATCGGATAAGCCAGAGAATTACCCCAACCACCCTTTGGCCTGCGCCGTTTCCAGGTGATCTTTCAGGTAGCGCCACAGTTCGGGATTGATCTCGGCAATAAAGCTGGCGCGTCCTAAGACTTGTTCCAGTCGGATGCCGTTTTCCACCCAGCTTTGCCCGCCGTTATGCAGGTTCATCAGGATAGGCATAATGCGGTCGATCATCAGTGCAAAACGCGCGTTCGCGGTGTCGCCTGCTTCATACTCTTGCCACAGTTGCAGAAAGTGCTGACGTTGCGGTTCGGGCAGCAGGCCAAATAACCGGACGGCAGCGGCTTCTTCCTGCGCCTGAATCGCTTCTCGAGCGCTCAGATCGTAGACCATCACGTCGCCAGCATCGATCTCGACGATATCATGCACCAAGGCCATTTGAATCACGCGCTGAATATCCACGTCCTGACTGGCGTAGGGGGCCAGGCTCATCGCGGCAACGGCAAAGTGCCAACTGTGCTCTGCGGAATCTTCGTGACGGGAACTGCCGATGATTTTTGAACGACGCTGTACGCTTTTTAGCTTATCAATTTCCATCAGGAAACCAACTACTTCGGTCAGCGTACCGAACTCGAGAGTGGGTAAAGCCAGGGACATCAAAACCACCTTACATACAAAGATATGTCAAACGCGGCTGTATCAAACACTGCGCAGTCAAACAAAACCGGCTCATTGTAGGGGAAGCTGGTGAGAATTTACACGCTTTATTCCGTAATGATGTCCCTTTGGCATTGACTGTTCCGTCTGATAACGGACCTTTCGAGGGGGAGAATTGTCGACTATCGTTATAGTCATGGCACAAAACAATCTGTTTAACCGATCTTCCCAAACGCACTGTGCGCAATGCACAAGGCGAGGTTGGCATTGAGTCCGTGACAGGGCGACGTAAAAATCACAATGTATCCTAAATAATTCGGGTTGCAGGAAGGCGGCAAGAGAGTGAATCCCGATGAGCTTACTCAGGTAAGTGATTCGGGTGAGTGAGCGTAGCCAACGCATCTGCAACTGGAAGTATGACGGATAAAAAGGTGCTAATAATAAGGGGGCAATGATGCCTATTCGTATCATTCGACGCACGATCAAATATGCTGTGGTTATCGTGTTGGCCATTGCGTTGACGTTTCTGGTTATTCGGGTGTTTGACTCACAACGGGGACCTGCACTGGCGCCCTGGCATATTTATGTGCCAACAGAGATGACGCCTGACCAACTCGATCGTGCCAACTGGGAAGCGTATTTGGCGCATGAGGATCGCTTGTTTCAGGAGGTGACCGAGCAGGTGACTCAGACGCTGGACAGGGATGAGCAGGTTGCCTTAAACCGCTATTTTGTTGGCAGCCCTGTTTATCCGGGGCGCTTCGCGCATAACTGGAACCACTCTTATGAACTGATGCCGGAGGGCGAGCCCAAAGGTGCGGTGGTGCTTTTGCATGGGCTAACCGACTCGCCCTACAGTATGCGAAATGTGGCTGAGCTTTATCGTCAGCACGGCTTTGTCGCTATCGGGTTGCGTATTCCGGCGCACGGCACCGTGCCCGGTGCACTAACTAAAGTCCGTTGGGAAGATTGGTTGGCTGCCACGCGGTTAGCGGTGCGCGAGGCCGCGCGTTTTGTGACGCCCGCGAACGGGGGAGAACGCTTACCGCTGCATATCGTTGGCTTTTCTAACGGCGGGGCGCTCACGCTGAAATACGCGCTCGATACGCTCAGCGATCCTAAGTTGCCCAAGGCGGATCGTCTGGTCCTGATCTCTCCGATGATTGGCATTACGGCTTACGCGCGTTTTGCCGGTTTGGCCGGGTTACCCGCGATTTTCCCGCCGTTTGCCAAAGCGGCCTGGTTAGGCATTGTGCCGGAATTCAACCCGTTCAAGTACAACTCGTTCCCGGTGAACGGGGCACGCCAGTCTTATCTGCTCACCAGCGTGTTGCAGTCACAGCTTGAACAGGAAGCGCGGCAACGCAGGCTGTCGGAACTGCCGCCGATTTTAACCTTCCAGTCGGTGATGGATTTTACCGTCAGCACGCGGGCGGTGATCAGCGCGTTCTATAATCTGCTGCCGCAAAACGACAATGATTTGGTGCTGTTTGATGTCAACCGCACCATCAATTTTGGTTTGCTACTGCGGGATGCGTCTGCATCGGCGATTGGGCAATGGTTGCCGCCGACTCCCCGTTTGTACGGCACCACGGTGATCACTAACGCATCGGTACAAAGCGCAAAGGCGGTCGCCTTTGACACCAAAGCAGGCAGCATGGAGGTTACGCGCCGCGATCTCGGAATGGATTACCCCGAAGATGTCTATTCGTTATCGCACGTCGCGCTGCCTTTTTCTGACAGCGATTCGCTTTATGGCCGTTTCTCTACGCCACCGTATGAGTTTGGTATTCCACTCGGGCGTATTGCCGCGCGCGGCGAACGCGGGGTGTTGATTCTTGACTTGGATACGTTGCTGCGCCTTTCTTCCAACCCCTTCTATAACTACATGATGCAGCGTATTGATGATGTTATTCCTGGCGAAAGGGAACCCGGGCCGATACCGGGCTCTGTTCAAGCCCGGTAGCGCGGCGGATCGAAGAATAGTTTCGGCGTACACTTGTACTCTGAAACTATTCTCGATTACACTCTTCCCGATGATATTGCGTGAAGTTTGTACAACCCATCGTGCCGGGAGTAAAAACGGAATATGGTGAAATCAGAAAGTAATGCGAGCTATACGTTGGCGGAAGAGATAGCCAACAGTATCAGTCACGGTGCTGGTGTGGTGTTGGGGATTGTCGGGTTGGTGCTGCTGCTGGTGCAAGCGGTGGACAATGGCGCGACCAGCACGGCTATCGCCAGCTACAGTTTGTACGGTGGCACCATTATTCTGCTGTTCCTGGCCTCCACGCTCTACCATGCGATTCCCAGCCCGCGCGCTAAACCCTGGCTCAAACGGTTCGATCACTGTGCCATCTATCTGCTGATAGCGGGTACCTACACACCGTTTCTGCTGGTGGGACTGGATTCACCGTTGGCGCGTGGCTTGATGATTGTCATTTGGAGCATGGCGCTGGTGGGCGTGTTATTCAAGCTGGCTTTTGCGCATCGTTTTGAAGTGTTGTCGCTGGTGACATATCTGGTGATGGGATGGCTGTCACTGATTGTGATTTATCAGTTGGTGCAGGTGTTAGCACCGGGCGGTGTTACGTTACTGGCGGTGGGCGGCGTAGTGTATACCTTAGGCGTGGTGTTTTACGTGTGTAAACGTATCCCTTATAACCACGCCATCTGGCATGGCTTTGTGCTGGGTGGCAGCCTGTGCCATTTTCTGGCGATCTACCTTTACGTTTAGCCGCTAAATTTCCTCCTGGCACCGTTTCTGGGTGAACAGAAACGGTGCTCAGTGACGACATTATTCAGACAATGAATAGGGCAACGGTTGCAGACTCAACTGACTTTCTGCTGCGTCGCGCACGCGCAATACGCTATCTGCTTCCAGATCGTTATTCAGTACCGCTTGCACCCACAGTGTGCCATCGCTTAACGAGCTGGCGGCGAGTATCGTGCCGGTGCGACGCCAGTTTTCACCCATTTTCAGTTCCAAGTCTTCGCCTGCTTCCGGCACGCGCGATGACGTGCCCGCCAGCCAATAGAGTGCCCTCTTGTTGGCGCCGCGAAATTTTGCCCGTGCCACCATCTCCTGCCCGGTGTAGCAACCTTTATTAAAACTGATGCCGTTAAGTGCCTGTATATTCGTTGCTTGCGGGATGAACTGCGCGCTGTTTACGTTGTCAATAATCGGCAGTGCGGATTCAATATCCAGTGCCAGCCACTGTTGGCTGTCGGCCCATTGCACGCTGTCTGCCAGTTTTGCATTCAGCGCGGCGGCACCTTCTTGGTTCAGTACCAGAAGGAAGCGTTCAGCAGGAAGGGCAAAATGCAGCAGCGTACCGAAGGGGTGACTGACAACGGGATGTTCGCTGTCCGGCAGCGCAGAGAAGACCTCAGCTAAACGTTCGCGTATAGTGCTTCCCGCAGCACCGATAAGCTGGAGATTGTCCTCTGCAGCGATAGTGGTTTTGGCAAAGACGGCGTATTTTTTTAACTCGTTTAACTGCGTATCGCGCAGGTTGCGACGTACCAGATAGGCGAAGCCATCGTTGTGGGCAAACAGACGCAGCGCGCTCCACATTTTGCCTTTAGCATCACAATGGCCGCAAAGTACATGTTGATCGGGGGCTAACGCGTTAATATCGGCCGTCACTTGGCCTTGCAGGTAGGTGCGCGTGTCGGGGCCGGTAAGCGTTACGAGAGCCCAGTCATCAAGTGCTATCAGCGTAGCGGGAAGCTGCGCCGAGGCCGTGATGGCGTGTGATTTAACCGTTTGTGCAGCAAAGGGAAGTGGGGTTGCCATGTAACCATCCTCGCGAAGGTTTGCGTTTGGCCTAATGGTAAAAGAGCTTGCAGGGTTTGCAAGCAGTTATTCGTGCCATTGTCCCCATGATTTTCAGTTAGCATATTCGAAAGCGTTACTGAGCGTGCGCACGATCGATAACCTTCTGCGCGATACGCGGATATGCGCTAAAATATGTCAAAATGTTACATTTAGTTGAGTGTTTATCTAGACATCCGAGTTACACTACACGTTGGCGTCGATAAAAAGTAGGAAAAGCAATGGATATCGATAATAAGGCGCGAATTCACTGGGCGTGCCGCCGAGGAATGCGAGAGTTGGATATCGCCATCATGCCCTTTTTTGAACATGAGTATGATGTGCTAAACGATAATGATAAACGTGCGTTTGTGCGCTTATTGCAGTGCGATGATCCTGACCTGTTCAACTGGTTGATGAACCACGGTGAACCGGAAGATGGGGAACTGAAACGCATGATCTCTCTTATTCAGACGCGAAATAAAGATCGTGGCCCTGTGGCGCTGTGATTTACGCGTCTCTTGGCGCATGCAGTTATTTTCTTTGCTGGTGCACGGGCTGTTGCTGCTGTTGATTTTGCTGGCACCGTGGCCGGACGGTTATGCGGTGCTTTGGTTATCGCTGATGACCCTGGTGGTGTTCGGGTTTATCCGCAGCCAGCGTAATATCAAAGCGCGCCACGGTGAAATCGTGTTGCAGGCTGAAGCAAACCTTGAGTGGCAGCATCATCGCTGGCGCATTATCCGCCGTCCGTGGATGTTGAAAAACGGTATCTTGCTGTCGCTGCGGCGCAGTGACGGCAAACGGCGGCAGCGACTCTGGCTGGCATCCGATAACATGGATAAGCAGGAATGGCGGCACTTGCGTCAGTTGCTGTTGGAAAGTAAAGCGTGGGCGGGAGAAAACCCGGACGCGCACTAGTTTCAGGTTCAGCCGGCAGCACGCTGTCGGCTGATGTCTATCGGGAGATACCCCGACGATTACAACTGCTCTGCCATTTCCTGCAAAATCTGCTCGCACCACTGCTGTAAGCGCTCATCGCTCAGGTCATACTGGTTCACTTCATCAAGCGCCAGCCCGACAAAGTGTTTCCCGTCGGGTGTGAGCGGTTTAGTGGTGGTGAACTCATAGCCTGCGGTGGGCCAATAGCCAATAAAGGTTGCGCCGCTTGCGGCCAACTGTTGATGCAACATACCGAGCGCATCAAGGAACCATTCACCGTAGCCCAGCTGGTCACCCATGCCATACAGCGCAACGATTTTCCCTTGTAGGTTCAACGAGGATAACTGTCCCCAAATGGCTTCCCAGTCTTCCTGAATTTCACCGAAATCCCACGTTGGGATACCCAGAATCAGGAATTCATACTCTTCCATCTTCTGCGGATCGACATCTTTTACGTTATGTAGATCGACCAGAGATTCGCCCAAAATATCGCGAATCTTTTCCGCTGCCATCTCGGTGTAGCAGGTGCTGGAACCGTAGAACAAACCAATTTTCATATGCAATTGCAGCGTGTTAAACAAACTTGCCATTAGCCTAACCGAATCTTACAGCGAGGTATAGCGTGGATGTGGTGTGCACGTGGCGTGAGAAACTCGGTGGGAAAAAATGGGTGAAGGTATTACCCTTCACCCGTATTCACGTTTGTCGGTGAGGCTTAACCAAGCGTTTGGTGACGCGTCTCTTTGGTCAGCAGTAAGGCGATAAGCGTTAACGATGCCATAGCAAACAGGTAAACACCTACGTAGAACAACCCGTAGTTAGCGGTCAGCCAGGCGGCAATATAAGGTGCAACTGATGCGCCCAGAATCGACGAGACGTTATAGGAGAACGAGGCACCGGTATAACGCACTTCAGTGGGGAACAGTTCAGGCAGCAATGCGCCCATCGGTCCGAAGGTTAAACCCATCAGACCCAGCCCCAGCACCAGAAACAGCATCACCAGCGGTTGACTGCCAGACCCTAACAGGGACGGGAACAGCATCGAGAACACCAGCATGCCGCAGGTAACGACGATCATGGTCTTGCGGCGGCCATAGGCATCTGCCAGCAGCCCGGCAACCGGGATCAGCAGACCAAAGGCGATAACCGCTACCATTAGCATCCACAGGAAGCTGTTACGCGAGAAGCCCAGCCCTTTGGGGATTGGCGAGGTGCCATAAGTCATGGAATAGACTGTCATGATGTAGAACAGCGTATAGGTAGCAAGCATGATGAACGTACCAAGAATGGTCGCCTTCAGATGCTTGTTCAACAACGTTCCCAGCGGAATACGGACTTTCTTGCCCGCTTCGATAGCTTTGGTAAACACGGGCGCTTCGTGCAGAGAGACACGAACATACAGGCCGATCAACACCAATACCGCAGAGGCAACGAAAGGTACACGCCATCCCCAGGTCATGAACTGCTCTTCGCTTAATAACCAGGAGAGCAGCAGGAACGTGCCGTTGGCGAAGAAGAAGCCGATCGGTGCGCCCAACTGCGGGAATGAACCATACAGTGCACGCTTGTGGGCTGGCGCGTTTTCGGTAGCCAGCAACGCGGCTCCGCCCCATTCGCCACCCAGACCAAGGCCTTGACCAAAACGCGCCAATGCCAGCAGCAACGGTGCGAAAATGCCAATACTCGCGTAGGTTGGTAGCAGGCCGATCAGCACGGTAGAGATCCCCATGGTCAGCAGGGAAGCAACCAGCGTCACCTTACGACCGACGCGGTCACCGAAGTGACCAAACAGCGCAGAACCGATCGGGCGTGCCACAAAGGCAATGGCAAAGGTGGCGAGCGACTGTAGCGTCGCGGCGGTCGGATCGCCCTGCGGGAAGAAGATGTGCGGGAAAATCAGCACAGCGGCAGTGGCATAAATATAAAAATCGAAAAATTCGATCGCGGTTCCGATCAATGAAGCGACAACAACCTTACTGCGGGAGTTAACCGGGGCTGCGTCCGCCTCTGCATCGAGAGTGGGCGTGATGGTGGCTTGCATAGGACTCTATTATCTTTTTTTATCGACAGAACTGTCATTCTAGTCACAGAAAAAAAAGCATTTCAATGCTAACCCAAAAAGCGTAAAAGCGGTGACAGAGCCTGCTTTGGCGAGTTGCGCGATTGTAAATACTTCCTGTGATATAAGTTATGCTTTACCCTATTTTGTAGTGCAAGACGGCGAATAATGCAGCATAAAATAAATTTGCATAAAAAATCGGCGGCGCGAATTCAGGTGATGATCCTGCCCCTTTTATCGTCACTTCGGGCATAATAACGCCAGGGTTTTACCCTGCACGTCGTACAGCGAGGAGATGCGTATGCAAGCACAGGATCGGGCACACATCGAACAGTTTCTTGAAGCTATGTGGCTGGAGCGAAACCTGGCTGACAACACGCTGATCTCCTACCGGCGAGATTTGACCGCACTGGCCGATTGGCTGGAGCATACTGACAGTGATTTATTGCAGGTGCAGGCGCTGGATCTGCAAGCTTATCTTGCCGAACGCGTGGAAGGGGGATACAAAGCGACCAGTTCGGCGCGTTTGCTGAGTGCCATGCGTCGCTTTTTTCAGTATTTATACCGGGAAAAACGGCGTAGTGACGATCCCAGCGCGGTATTGTCTTCTCCCAAATTACCTCAGCGCTTGCCCAAAGATCTCAGCGAAGCGCAGGTGAATGCGCTGCTGCAAGCGCCCTGTGTGGATGAGCCGCTTGAGCTGCGCGATAAAGCCATGCTTGAGGTGCTGTATGCCACCGGGCTACGCGTCTCGGAACTGGTGGGGCTGACCATTGCCGATGTCAGTTTACGCCAGGGCGTCGTGCGGGTGATTGGTAAAGGCAATAAAGAACGGCTGGTGCCGCTGGGGGAAGAGGCCATTTATTGGCTGGAGCGCTACCTTGAGCACGGCAGGCCCTGGCTGCTGAACGGCCAAACGCTTGACGTGCTGTTTCCAAGCTCCAGGGCACAGCAGATGACGCGCCAAACCTTTTGGCACCGTATCAAACACTATGCCGTGCTGGCATCCATTGACAGTGAGAAGCTTTCACCGCATGTTTTACGCCATGCATTCGCTACGCACTTGCTGAACCACGGGGCTGATTTGCGTGTCGTACAGATGTTATTGGGGCATAGCGATCTTTCAACAACGCAAATTTACACGCACGTTGCCACTGAACGGCTGAAGCAGTTGCATCAACAGCATCATCCGCGCGCCTGAGATTGCAGGCGAAACAAGGGCCAGCGGCTAAACGCGCCCTTTACAGGCGGAATACACCATGAACGGGACTGAATACGATGAAAAAAGGGCTACTGGCGCTTTCTTTACTGCTCGCGGCGGCGAGTGGGGCAGTACATGCCGATGATGCGGCGATTAAACAGACGCTGACCAAACTGGGCATTGAAAAAATGGATATCCAGCCTGCGCCCGTCGCTGGCCTTAAAACGGTGCTAACGGAAAGCGGCGTGCTTTACGTAACGGAAGATGGCAAACATCTGCTGCAAGGGCCGCTCTACGCATTGGACAGCGGCACGCCGGTGAACGTGACTAACCAGATTCTGAAAGGAAAACTGGATGCCTTGCAGGATCAAATGATCGTCTACAAAGCGGCGCAGGAAAAACATGTGATTACCGTTTTCACCGACATCACCTGCGGTTACTGCCACAAACTGCATGAGCAGATGAAAGACTACAACGATCTGGGCATTACTATCCGCTATCTGGCTTTCCCGCGTCAGGGGTTGAACTCGCCAACGGAAAAAGACATGCAGTCTATCTGGTGTACCGCTAACCGTAATAAGGCGTATGACGCGGCATCGCGCGGTGAGGCTATCTCCCCGGCAACCTGCAAGACCAATATCGGTGCGCATTACGAACTGGGTATTCAGTTCGGTGTGCAAGGCACACCTGCGATCGTGCTGGAAGACGGCACCGTGGTTCCGGGTTATCAGGCACCGAAAGAGATGTTAGCCATGCTGAACGCGCATCGAGCGGCAGCCAAACCGGGCGCGTAAATTGTCGTCAGGTTGCTCCATTAAAACGATAACGTGTCATGCACGCCGTCACGCAGTGGAATTGAAAATACAGTGGAATTAAAAACCATACTCCGCCGGCGCCCGCTGGCGGAAGGCAGTGGGCTTCCCGCAACGCTTCCTCCGTTACTACGTCGTCTGTACGCACAGCGCGGCGTCACAGAGGGCCAGGAATTGGAGCGCAGCCTGCGCGGCTTGCTTGATTATCGCCTGCTCGATGGCATTGACGACGCGGTGGTGTTGCTGCAACAGGCGCTGGCAGAACAACGGCGCATCGTCGTGGTCGGTGATTTTGATGCCGACGGCGCGACCAGCACCGCGCTGGCCGTGCTGGCACTGCGCAGCATGGGCGGTAGCCAGGTGACCTATCTGGTGCCGAACCGTTTTGAAGATGGTTATGGCCTTAGCCCGGAAGTGGTGGTGCAGGCCGAGAAGCTGGGCGCAGAGCTGATCCTGACGGTGGATAACGGCATTTCATCCCATGCTGGCGTGGATGATGCGCACCAGCGCGGCATTCAGGTGCTGGTGACTGACCACCACCTGCCGGGGGAAACGTTACCTGCCGCCGATGCGATGATTAACCCCAATTTACGCGACTGCGCCTTTCCTTCCAAATCGTTGGCCGGCGTTGGCGTAACGTTTTATCTGATGATGGCGCTGTTTGTGCGTCTGCGCGACAGCGGCTGGTTCAGCCAAAAAGGGTTGGCTGAACCGAAACTGGCGGAACTGCTCGATTTGGTGGCGTTAGGCACGGTGGCGGACGTGGTGCCGCTCGACGCCAACAACCGTATTCTGGTGTCGCAGGGGTTGAATCGCATTCGTGCTGGTAAATGTCGCCCTGGCATCCGCGCCTTGCTGGAAATCGCCAACCGCGATGCCAGCCAACTGGTAGCCAGCGATCTGGGTTTTGCGATTGGGCCACGCCTGAATGCGGCAGGGCGTTTGGATGATATGTCGATTGGCGTAGCGCTGCTGCTGTGCGATGACATCGTCGAAGCGCGGATGCAGGCCAGCGATCTGGATGCGCTCAATTTGGCACGACGTGAAATTGAACAAGAGATGCAGGCGGAAGCCATGCAACTGTGCGAAAAGCTGGAACACGGCCTTGAACAACTGCCGTTGGGATTGGCGATGTACCACCCCGAATGGCACCAGGGTGTGGTCGGTATTCTGGCATCGCGGCTTAAAGAGCGTTTTCATCGCCCGGTGATTGCGTTTGCACCGGCGGGTGAAGGCGTGCTTAAGGGGTCTGGTCGTTCAATTCCCGGCCTGCACTTGCGCGATGCGCTGGAGCGCTTAGATACCCGCTATCCGGGGCTGATGGTTAAATTTGGCGGTCACGCGATGGCGGCGGGACTCTCACTGGAAGAACACCAGTTTGATGCCTTCCGTGAGCGCTTTGGTGAACTGGTCGGCGAGTGGCTGGATGAATCGCATCTGGAAGGGGTTATCTGGTCGGACGGTGAGCTGATACAAACCGAGCTGAATCTGGTGACGGCAGAGATGCTGCGCGATGCCGGGCCGTGGGGACAAGCGTTTCCTGAACCCACGTTTGACGGGCGTTTTCGTATCTTGCAGCAGAAGCTGTTGAAAGAGCGCCATCTGAAGCTGATGGTGGAGCCGGTTAACGGCGGGCCACTGCTGGACGGTATCGCGTTTAACGTGGACACCCGCTGCTGGCCCGACAGCAGCATTCGTGAGGCTGAAATGGCTTACCGCCTTGAGGTTAACGAGTTTCGCGGTAAACGCAGCGTGCAATTGTTGATACAGCATTTGTGGCCGCTGTAGTGAGTCATCGCACGCATGGGTAAAATTGCGCCAGACGGCTGTAAACCTGGCGTGTATTCCGCTAGAATAGCCGGTTTATATCCATTTTTCTCCGTCGCTTGACGACTAACGTAAGACGCTAATCATGTTTGAAATTAATCCGGTAAAAAACCGCATTCAGGACCTGTCTGACCGGACAGCTGTTCTGAGGGGGTATCTTTGACTACGATGCCAAGAAAGAACGCCTGGAAGAAGTAAACGCCGAGCTGGAACAGCCCGACGTTTGGAATGAACCCGAGCGCGCACAAGCGCTGGGTAAAGAGCGCTCCTCACTGGAAGCTATCGTCGATACCATCGATCAGATGACACAGGGACTGGAAGACGTTTCCGGCCTGCTTGAACTGGCGGTGGAAGAGGACGACGAAGAGACGTTCAATGATACCATCACCGAAGTGGATGGGCTGGAAGCCAAGCTGGCACAGCTTGAGTTCCGCCGCATGTTCTCCGGCGAATACGACAGCGCCGACTGCTACCTCGATATTCAATCCGGCTCCGGCGGTACGGAAGCGCAAGACTGGGCCAGCATGCTGCTGCGCATGTACCTGCGTTGGGCTGAGAGCAAAGGCTTTAAGACCGAAGTGATTGAAGAGTCTGAAGGGGAAGTCGCGGGCCTCAAATCGGCTACCATCAAGATTATCGGTGACTATGCGTTTGGCTGGCTGCGTACCGAGACGGGCGTGCACCGTTTAGTGCGTAAGAGCCCGTTTGACTCCGGTGGTCGCCGCCATACTTCATTCAGTTCCGCGTTTGTCTATCCGGAAGTGGATGACGATATTGATATCGAAATCAACCCGGCAGATCTGCGTATTGACGTATATCGCGCCTCCGGTGCCGGTGGACAGCACGTTAACCGTACCGAATCTGCGGTGCGTATTACCCATATACCCACCAACATTGTTACCCAGTGTCAGAACGACCGCTCCCAGCACAAGAACAAAGATCAGGCGATGAAACAGCTGAAAGCGAAGCTGTACGAGTTTGAGATGCAAAAGAAAAACGCTGAGAAGCAGGTGCTGGAAGATAACAAGTCCGATATCGGTTGGGGCAGCCAGATTCGTTCTTACGTACTGGATGATTCCCGAATCAAAGACCTGCGCACCGGGGTGGAAACGCGTAATACCCAGGCCGTGCTGGATGGCGATCTGGACCGATTTATTGAAGCAAGTTTAAAAGCGGGGTTATAACAAGTCACATGGCTGAGTCACAATCACAGGGTGCCGATCAGGCGCTGGATCTGAACAACGAATTGAAAGCGCGCCGCGAAAAGCTCTCGGCGCTGCGTGAACACGGTATCGCCTTTCCTAATGATTTCCGCCGTGATTCCACTTCTGATGCGCTGCATGCGGCTTATGACGATAAAGAAAACGAAGAGCTGGAAGCGCTGGGCATCGAAGTGGTTGTGGCGGGTCGTATGATGACGCGCCGCATCATGGGTAAAGCCTCATTCGTGACGTTACAGGATGTGGGTGGCCGCATTCAGCTGTACGTGGCGCGTGACGATTTGGCGGAAGGCATCTACAACGAACAGTTTAAAAAATGGGATCTGGGCGATATCCTGGGCGCACGCGGTAAGGTGTTCAAAACCAAGACCGGTGAGCTTTCTATCCATTGTACTGAACTGCGTTTGCTGACCAAGGCGCTGCGCCCACTGCCAGACAAATTCCACGGTCTGGCAGATCAGGAAACCCGTTATCGCCAACGCTATCTGGATCTGATCGCCAACGACGAATCGCGCAACACCTTCCGCGTGCGTTCGCAGATCATGTCCGGTATCCGCCGTTTCATGGTAGAGCGCGGGTTTATGGAAGTTGAAACCCCGATGATGCAGGTGATCCCCGGCGGTGCTTCCGCGCGTCCTTTTGTGACTCACCATAATGCGCTGGATATTGATATGTATCTGCGTATTGCGCCGGAACTGTACCTGAAGCGTCTGGTGGTCGGTGGTTTTGAACGCGTGTTCGAAATCAACCGTAACTTCCGTAACGAAGGGGTTTCGCCGCGTCACAACCCGGAATTCACCATGATGGAACTTTATATGGCCTATGCCGATTATAAAGATCTCATCGAGTTGACCGAGAGCCTGTTCCGCACCCTGACGCAAGACGTACTGGGCAGCACCACGGTGCCTTACGGCGATCAGACGTTTGATTTTGGCAAACCGTTTGAGAAGCTGACCATGCGTGAGGCGATCTGCAAATATCGCCCGGAAACCAACGTGACGGATCTGGACGATTTCGATAAAGCGTCTGCCATTGCAACGTCCCTAGGGATCAAGATCGAAAAAGGCTGGGGTCTGGGCCGTATCGTGACCGAGATCTTCGAAGAAACCGCAGAAGCGAATCTGATTCAACCGACCTTTATCACCGAATATCCGGCGGAAGTTTCCCCGTTGGCGCGTCGTAATGATGACAACCCGGAAATCACCGATCGTTTCGAATTCTTCATCGGTGGGCGTGAAATCGGTAACGGCTTCTCCGAGTTGAACGACGCAGAAGATCAGGCAGAACGCTTTGCCGATCAGGTACGTGCAAAAGATGCGGGCGACGACGAAGCCATGTTCTACGACGAAGACTACGTCACCGCGCTGGAACACGGTCTGCCGCCAACTGCGGGCCTGGGCATTGGTATCGACCGTATGGTGATGCTGTTTACCAACAGCCACACCATTCGTGACGTGATCCTGTTCCCGGCGATGCGTCCGCAGAAGTAAACGTCTTCGAACGACGGATGCGTAATAAACCCCATGCCTGCATGGGGTTTTTTTATCCGTAGTCATCCCGCGAGCCATGCTGGTAAACCCACAGAGAAAAATGCTACCGTCACTCTTCTGTTTCGGGGGGAAGTGGCTCCATGATCACCTATCGTGATGGCTGGTTTGAACTGGCGTTGTTAGAAAATACCGGCGGATTTCCCCGCCATACCCATGATGAATATGTGATTAGCGCCAACCTCAACGGCGTGGAGCATGTCTGGCTGGATGGCAACACCTTTGATGTCGATCCCCATATGGTGACCACCTACAATCCGCATCAGCTGCAAAGCGGTGATAACAGCGATGGGCGCTGGCAATGTGCTTCGCTCTACGTACAACCTGGTGCTTTTGCGCATTTCTTTGGCCGTACTTTCCGGTTTGCACAAGGCGTGCAACAGGCTCCCGAACTGGCGCAACAGTTGAAATTATTGGCAAGCCCCAGCGATGAGCAGAGCGATGGTGCGATGTATCAGGAGCGGCTGGTGCTGCTATTGGCAGCCTTAATGGACAACGACATGGGCAGCCCTGCGCCGTTAAAAATGGTCAGCGAGGGCGGCAGGGTCAAACGCATCAAGGCGCGTTTGCTCGATTGCCTGGCAGAGCCGCCCAATCTGGATGCGTTGGCGCGCGATGAACACATTACCGTGGCGCATCTGGTGCGTAGCTTTCATCAGGAAGCCGGTATGCCGCCGCTGGCCTGGCTGATGCAGCGCCGCATTAGCAAAGCGCGTGAGCTGCTGCGTCAGGGCATGAACATCAGTGAGGTTGCCCTTCGTCTTGGCTTTGCCGATCAGGCGCACTTCACCAAAACCTTCAACCGCTTTAATGCCATGACGCCGGGGCGTTTTCAGCGTATCAATTTCTGACAATACGCCCTGTCATCGACCCTGTAGACTTGCGTTCATTATTGATGTCTGTGGAGTTGTGGCGGTTATGTTGTTAGTGGTGCTTAATGGTATTTTGCTTTCCCTTTCGCTGTGCCTGGATTTGGGAATGGTGAATACGGCGATCATTAACCGGGGTATGCGTGATGGGCCGCGCGCCGCGTTTATGATTGGCTTTGGTTCCTGTTTTGGCGATCTGGTTTACGCGGCGCTTTCTGCGTTTGGTTTAGCGGTTATCTTTACTGCGCTGCCGGTACGCTGGGCGCTGTGGATTGGCGGCGGTGCCATTCTGCTGTGGATGACCTGGAACATGGCGCGCATGGCCTGGCGTGATTATCAGACGCAGCGTTCAGCGCCAGTGGATACGGATGTCGTGGATGCTCCGGCAGTCGCAAAACGGTTTCGCGGCTATGATTTTCTGAGCGGCATGGGGATGGCGCTGGCATCACCGACCGCGCTGCTGTGGTTTGCCGCGATTGGCGGCTCGATTATCGCGCAGTCAACGGATGGCTCAACGCTGATGGTGAGCGTATTTCTCAGCGGTTTCTTTATCGGTGGACTGCTGTGGACGCTGTTTCTGGCGGGCATGATCAAGTTTGGCCGACAGGCGCTGCAAGGGCGGCTGACCTTTTACTGCTATGTCATCTCGGCGCTGCTGTTTGCCTATTTTGCGGTGCAGGTTATCTACCACGGCTACCAAACGCTGCTGATCCCGCTGACGCTGGCTGACTGATTGCTCAATACGCCACCACTTTCGCCGGGTTTTTGCTTGCCCGGCAAGCGGATAGCGCTATAATGCCCAACGCACACCTGATGCGAGTGTAGTTCAATGGTAGAACGAGAGCTTCCCAAGCTCTATACGAGGGTTCGATTCCCTTCACTCGCTCCACGCTCTCTTCTCTGCAAGTCTCCTGACGTTAACAAAATCAAAATAAATCAATCGTAAACCGCTTTTCATTGTCTCTTGGTGTCGCCACGTATCAACCCACATCCGTCCCACTCATGTGTATAGTAATGCGAATAGCCTGCACCGGTTGACATTGTGCTGGATGATATCAGCGCTTCTGTTCCTGCAAAGGGCAAGAAAAGAAGCGATAAAGAATAACAGTAGGTGAAAAGTGTTTAACGGTTCTAATTTACGGCTAGCTTGTTAACTGAGGAACCTGAGAGCAACGTCGTTTCTTTATCTGCTTACCGGCTGAATGCTGTCTGATTTTTCATAATGAACCTCCGTTGGTTGTATTTTAACCAAAGAACTCTTAAACCTAATCGTCCTTTTTCATCGCAGCAAGAACAAGATTACTTCGATCATCCCATGTGGGGCGAAAACCCAGATGTAGCGGGTCGGTCAATTCCACATTATCAGGATTGCCCCAAATGATACTGGCGACGGCCTGCATTGCCTGAATATCACCCTGATAGGGATATCTTGCACCTGTTTCACTGGTTTTAAATGAAAGTTCGTTATCGACCACAGTGAGAAGCGTTATTTCAATGCTGTTATCTTTAGTAATACCGAACAACCAAAGTAACATCCCTGCTTCAGTTTGGTGCGTATCACTGATCACAGCGCCATAGTGTTCAATAACTGCTTTATATGCCGCTGTTGATACGCCTCCTAACTGATAGTCAACGTCAACATAGGCGGATTCCACTTGGGGAATGCGAGAACCGAAATCAGGTGGTGGAGTGGGTGTAAAAGACAAAACATAGCTTGCGATATGTTTATCGGAAAGCTCATCCCGAATATAAAGCATTGCCATTTCATTATGATAATCCTCCAGTAATGCGCGGTATTGCCTCCCACTATTACTGGCGAATTGCAACCAAATAAAATGGCCGGAATCCATATCAATTGAATCCGGCCAATGCAATATTTTATCGTGTTCTGCAATCAAATTGGGTGACATTGGCGTAGAAGGCCCATTTGATCAACAAAAAGCTCTAACGCACGTTGTGAGAAGTTCACATTGACATTTTTGAGGTCATTCCAAAGTGATGCTTGGTTTACTGGGATTGATTGCCCGTC
>NZ_JAGFPF010000663.1:0-1068 GCF_025962695.1 Candidatus Symbiopectobacterium sp. NZEC135
AGACGCTCAGGATGTGGCGGCATTACAGGATGCCATCGCACAAGGCGCTGACCCGACTCAAGTGCTGGAAGCGCCAGCCGCGGGTAATACTGACGTTGGCGAAGCGGGCGACGGTGGTGGCAGTCACGTCAATGCTGCCGACATGGTCTTTGGCTTGACAGGGCAGGTGGTTGAGGCTACTGCGGGTTATGATACCCAAGGGCTGGCATTTGCCGCGACGTCTACCGACGATCTGACAGGCGCTGATGTTGCCAATCGCGCCGCCGCAGCCAGCAGCGAAACGACACCGGATACTACGCCTCCTGCGTTGACCATTGTTTCCTGATGGCTCGGTGACCTTCACCTTTACCAAGCCGCCAGTCGGTTTTGATGCCAGTGATGTGAGCGTGAGCAACGGTACGCTCACCAATCTGGTTCAGGATCCCACCGACCCTACCCGCTGGACGGGTACGCTCACCCCAAATCCCAATTTTGAAGGGACGGTCACTGTCACCGTGCCTGATGGTTCATATAGCGATGAAAACGGCATTCCTGGTACGGGCGGGCAGGATTCGGTAACCGTAGATACGTTGCCCCCTGATGCAGGCATTGCGATCGATCTCATTGCCAATGACGATGTTGTTAACGCAGAAGAGGCCGGACAAAGTCAAACCATTGGTGGAACGGTCTCGGGTGACGTGAAGGCGGGTGATACCGTCACGCTGACGATTGGTAATGAACGTTATACCACCACGGTGAATGCGGATGGAAAAACGTGGAGCGTGAGCGGCGTGCCGGGTAGCGTGCTGGCAAGTAACAGCGCTGTTAATGCCTCTGTGACCACTTCCGATGAGGCGGGTAACCAGACTACTGCCAATGCTACACGCCCTTACGGGGTCGATACCTCTGCCCCAGACGTTGCGATTACCCACTTCGCGGGTGACGACGGCTTTATTAATAGCGCTGAGTCGACAGCGACCGTTATCAGCGGGACCAGCAGTGAGTCTTCCGTAGACCTGACGTTCACGGACGTTAACGGCAAGGTAGTCACGATCGTTGGCGTGCCGGTGGTGAACGGCCAGTGGAGCA
>NZ_JAGFPF010000660.1:0-1076 GCF_025962695.1 Candidatus Symbiopectobacterium sp. NZEC135
GTGCTGGCGTAGCGCTTCGAACTCTTCACGCAGCGCCGTCGGCATATCGTGCATCACCCAGTAATTATAAATCTCGAAACGCAACCACATACAGAGCGCGATAATCACCACGGTGCCGATAGCCAGGGTGAGGATGTGCAGGCAAATCCAACGCCAGAAGGAGTAGCGATTTGTGTTATTCATAGGTGACATCATTCATGGTTGACGAAACCGGTAACCGACGCCGCGGACATTGATTAACACCTCGCTGATGCCGGCATTTTCCAACTTCTTGCGCAGGTTATACATATGCGTGTCTACCACCCGTTCTAAGGCGTCACTTTCCGGCAGGCACTGTTCGAGCAAATAGTGTCTGGAAAACGGTCTGGTGGGGGCGCGCATCACCGTCGCCAGCAGTGAAAATTCGGTTGGGGTCAATTCAAGGTAATAAGGGGGATCGTCAACCCGAATCACGCTGGCCGTGCGTGCGAGCGTATCGACTTCGAGTTTTTCCCAACGCAGTAATTCATTGGGCACATTCTGGCCCTGACTGCGGCGCAGCACGGCCTGCACGCGGGCGACAACTTCCCCTGGAATGTAGGGTTTGACCACGTAATCATCGGCTCCGTAACGCAGCGCGCCAATTTTGTCGGGCATATCGCCCATGGCTGTAACCATGATGATGGGGGTATCGTTCTTGCGACGCACCGCCGCGAGGATCTCCGTGCCCGTCATGCCCGGAAGCATCACATCAAGCAAGATCAAATCGGGCTTTAGGCGCAGCGCAAGTTCCAGCCCGGACAGACCATCGCTGGCCAGCGTGACCTCGTAGTTTTCCCGCCGCAGATAGGCTTCCAGCACGTTGGCTGCATCTGCGTCATCCTCGATGATCAGAATACGTTTAGTCTGCATGTGTCATCTTGACCATTTCTTCATAAATCCCTGACGGTTTGTTGATATTGCCCATTCATAATCCAGTCACCGACCAGAACCTTGAGCGCGGTAGCGCAAAAACAATTTACTCGTGAGGTGACAAGATGAAAACCAGAAAAATAATACTACCTACGCTTTGCCTCCTGATAGGTGGCATAGCGCAG
>NZ_JAGFPF010000661.1:0-1075 GCF_025962695.1 Candidatus Symbiopectobacterium sp. NZEC135
CATAAATGAATCTTAACGCGATCATAAGGGCTGCGCGCGGTGAAGTCGAGTCATGGATACCATCGGCATGGCTGTTCTCGTTGATATTCTGATTGAATCCCCGATAAAAACCTGCGCATGCTAAGCAATATCACCTAATCACAGAGGACGTTGTCATGGCTGATTCTCCTGTACTCTCCATAGGTTTTCTCCTTTTTCCCGGTGTAACCCAATTAGATTTGACTGGGCCTTACGAAGTATTGGTGCGTGCGCCGGGTGCTCAGGTGCACTTGATCTGGAAACAGATTGCGCCGGTGACCTCCGATCGCGGTCTGGCTATTTTGCCTACCGTCACCCTTGAGGAATGTCCGGCGTTAGATGTGATTTGTGTGCCGGGTGGGCCGGGACAGATTGATCTGATGGAAGATGATGAGGTGCTAAACTTTCTGCGTCAAAAAGCGAAGGAAGTAAAACTGGTTACCTCGGTCTGCACCGGATCGCTGGTGTTGGGGGCTGCGGGTTTACTCCAAGGCTATAAGGCAACCACCCACTGGGGCTCGCCCGATCAATTGGCGCTGCTGGGGGCTCAACCGGTTGAGGCGCGTGTCGTGCACGACGGCAACCGTATCAGTGGTGCTGGCGTGACCTCTGGGATCGATTTCGCACTAACCGTGGTGGCAGGGCTGTACGGCGAGGCGGTTGCGCAGGAGATTCAGTTACAACTGGAGTACGATCCCGCGCCGCCATTCAATTCGGGTTCTCCGCGATCGGCTGCGCCAGAGCTGCTTCAGGCGGTGCGTCTCAAGCAGGCCGCGTTTATTGAAAAACGCAGGCAAGCAACGCAACGCGCTGCGGAAAAATTATAGATCTTTCACCCCAGGGCGGCCAAGCGCCCTGAGGTTCATCCTATCAACTATCCGCGCCCACCGTGCCCGCCATAGCCGGGGCCGCCTCCACCGCCACCCGGACCCATCGGCCCTTGCATTGGGCCACCGCCGCCATGTCCGCCACCGGGACCTGGCCATATGCATCCGCTTAAGGATGTGGTGATGGCAATCGCCATTAATACGCAGAGCATTTTTTTCATGATTCACCT
>NZ_JAGFPF010000662.1:0-1069 GCF_025962695.1 Candidatus Symbiopectobacterium sp. NZEC135
CATTCGATCAACGTGCTGAGTGGGGGGCAGGATCGCTGAAGATGGCGATCGCCATGATCATTTCAGGAACAGTGGGGTGGTTTGTGTTAGCCACAGACTTACCCGCGTTAACGGTGGTCTTTTGGCGCTGCGCTTTCGGCGCGTTAGCCATGGCGCTGGTCTGTGCTGCGCAAGGCCTTTTACGTCGAGGCATGCTGTCGCGCAGGCAGTTTTACGTGGTTGTTTTAGGCGGCATTACGCTGACGCTTAACTGGGTTTGTCTGTTCATCGCGTACGCACAGACCTCTATTGCAGTCGCAACAATAACCTATCACGTACAGCCGTTTATTTTGGTTGCGCTAGGGGCGGTGTTGTTCAATGAAACACTGACACGTTATAAGCTCGGGTGGATGGTCATTGCCTTCTCCGGTGTGACGCTGATTATGTTGGGCGGTCAGCAACAGGATCAGGATTTCGTGCAATACGTCTATGGGATAGGGTTTGCATTGGCTGCCGCCTTTTTTTACGCCATTACAGCCGCGATTACCAAGGCATTGCGCGATGTATCTCCTTGCCTGATGGTGTTTATTCAGTTAGGGGTTGGCTGCGTGATGCTGCTGCCTTTTGTTTCGCTGCCTACAGCATCCTCTGTCAGCGACGTTTGGGGGTTGCTGGTAGTGATTGGCTTTGTGCACACTGGCCTGATGTCAGTGCTGCTTTATAGTGCGGTACAAAAAATTCCGACGATAGTGGTCGGCGGGCTCGCTTTTATCTACCCGGTGGTGGCCATTTTGGTCGATGCCTGGGTGTTGCATCGCCCATTGAATGGGGGGCAGCTGACGGGAACCCTGATCGTTCTGGCGGCGGTTGCCGGCATTAATGTCCGGTGTCGTTTTTTTCAAAAAGACAACAGCGCTACTCTCCGGCATTAACGCGTTATGCTGTCCTGCATTAATATTGACCAGGGTCAGCATCCGATAGGGCGGGTTCAGGCTACGATGCGGCAACATTGTCATAGGCTTTCGCTAAACGAGATCTGTTATCAGGATGAAAACAGGAAGCATCAATGGGCAAGCGGTTTCATGTTTAT
>NZ_JAGFPF010000664.1:0-1065 GCF_025962695.1 Candidatus Symbiopectobacterium sp. NZEC135
GTCAGGCTTTCCGGCAGCGTGAAGAAAAAGCGTTTGGCGACTTACAGGCACTGCTGGCGGAAACACCGGCCCTGATTCGCGACGTTGAGCAAAAATTGGCAGAGTTGGAAACCTTACTCCCTGCGGACGAGACCTTCTCAACCACGGACTTTATCCTGTTCCCCATCCTGCGATCGCTGACTATTGTAAAAGGCATTCACTACGGACCTCGTGTGAGTGAATACCTACATCGTGTCGCCGCCGCCGCCCAGATTGATTTACTGACAGCCCAGGCGCGCTAATTCACTGCGGCACACCCCATGCGCTCAGAATAGCCGGGGTAGGCATGACAGTGACGGGATTGCCCGGCAGGCTGAGCCCCGCCCACACTTCATTATGCTGACCGATGAGCTGCTGGGCGCTGGCATAAGTACGATCCGCCGTGGTGTGGGCATCCGCCACCACGGTAATCGCATAACCTTTGCTGGCCCCCACCTTGATCGTGGTATCTACGCAATAATCGGTCGCACAACCGCACACGGTAAAGGCGCGGGTTCCCAGGCGCTGTAAAAGATCATCCAGCGTCGTATGCCAAAACGCATCACAGGCGGTTTTAGTGACATAGTGCGCATGCGCTGGCTGGTGTAATTCTGGGATGATTTGCCATAAATCACCGTCAACGCACATTTCTCCTTCGGCATGCTGGATGAAAATAACAGCGTCGGCGGCATCAATCAGCTGATTGATCAATGCAGCCTTGCCCTGTTTATCGTAACGTGGCACCGCAAAAACCCCGACTTGCATATCAACCACGACCAAAACGTTATTTTTCATCATCACCTCAACGTAAAAAAGCCAAGGTTGTGTGGCTGTCACACGACCTTAGCTTGATGCATAATTAGCTTTATGCAAAAAAGTTACGCGGTTTGCAAATCGCCGCAAAACCCTTAACGACTGAGGCTTGCGCCCCCGCCTTTTTTCATCACGCCACGGATCTCCGATTCCTGTACCAGGTTCAAGTCACCGCTAATCGTCAATTTCAGAACGCTGGCCGCAATCGCAAAATCGATGGACTCCTGAGCGTCA
>NZ_JAGFPF010000665.1:0-1062 GCF_025962695.1 Candidatus Symbiopectobacterium sp. NZEC135
GGTACGCTGTATTACAACGATAATGGCACCTGGAAACCCGTCACGGAAGGACAGTCGTTTAACTCGACCAATACAGATTTGCGTTTTGATCCTGCGGCAAATGCGTCGGGTTCACCCTATGGCATCGTGCATTTCTCACCGGTGGATAAAGCGGGCAACGTTGGTGCGGAAACCTCGCTCAACATTGATATTACCCCGGTGGCGGATGCACCGACGGTGACGCTGGACATTACCAGCGGCAACAGTACGCCAAGCAGTGAAGTGATTCATATTAACGGCGGCAGTACCAACGGTGGCTTTGATATTCAGGATGGAAAAATTGTTGCCGTCGGCAATGGGGTGCGCGTCTGGTTAACCGAGGGGGATCCGATCCCGACATTGGTGGGTACCGGTACATACTCGTACTATACACAGGGTAATACCAGCGGAAATGATGGCTACAGTGATATTTTCGTTGTCCACTCGAACAGCGGATATTTCTATCGTCAAAGTGGACGACCTGATGAACTAAAACCCTTGGATTCTTTTGGTGGAAACCGAGTAGTTAATAATGACAGTGCGCATAAAGATTATGTGTTTGTGATGAAAGAGGATGGCTATACCTATAATCCTACTTACAACACGAATAATAATCAGCCAACGAGCGTCAATACCCTTGATGGCGTCAAAGTTAACTACACCGACAGCAACGGACAATCCCATTCGTTCACCAATCAGGTGAGTAACAATCTGGGCGGGGTGATTTACAGTGATGGCACCAGTATGGCGCCAGGCAGCAATGCGCCTACGGTAACCAAAGAAACCAACACGGGTACCCAGGAACATACGCTGGATGTCTCAGCCGCATTGACCGATCTTGACGGCAGTGAAACGCTGTCGGGCATTACCCTGACCGGCCTGCCGGAAGGCACCAAAGTGGTTGACCATATCAACAATGATGCGACCTATACCGTGGGCAAAGATGGCACTTACACCATTGCCAACGCGCACAATGCCAACGCGTTGTCGGGAACGGTCACGTTGTACGTGCCAGTGGCGGCAGGCAAGTTCGAGGTGGTGGCT
>NZ_JAGFPF010000666.1:0-1062 GCF_025962695.1 Candidatus Symbiopectobacterium sp. NZEC135
CAAATAGCGAGACAAAAAATAACAGGTGTTAGATCTATATACAAAGGTGAAGTAGACTGCTGGAAATTGAAAATACGCATTCTACTTACACGTTCATTTAATTTCGTACGGATACACTATCAAGCCTCAGTTCATTAATCAGGACAATAAATGAAGATTGATAACCTCACTTTTATTTTTTTCTTATTATTTATGGGTTTTTTATCTCAAGCCAATGCATTGGAAATGGGATGCCATGATGATAAGGACACTGATTTAACGCAGGTAATATCGTGTTATCGTGAAGATTTGGCGGCTATGCCGATGAATTATCACTACGATGGCGATGACATTCAGTCTGGTGTCAGCGTGAAGAAATACCGCATGATCTCCCAATCCTGGTCACCCGGCGGATTGGTGCAACCCGCGCAGTGGCAACACAATGTTGATATCTATCTCCCTGCCCACCCTGTTAAATCACAGCATGCGCTGATGGTTGTCAACAACGGCACCAACTACCCTAATGGTATTATCAAAACCAACGTGCAAAACGAATTCAGCTCGGACATGTTGGCTTCCATTGCGCGTGCGACTAAAACGGTTGTTATCTCGGTAAGCAATATACCGAACCAATATCTTACTTACGATGCGGATAATAAACCGTTGAAAGAGGATGACAATGTCGCACGCAGTTGGTCATTATTCATGGATAATCCGTTGCTAAGAACGCGAGCTTCCGTACATATTCCTATGGCGACAGCCGTATCTCAGGCGATCCGGGTGGCAAAGCAGGAATTAAAAGCACAGGGCATCACTCGGTTTATTGTGACGGGGGCATCCAAACGTGGCTGGACGTCCTGGCTGACCTTTATTTCTGATCCCGATGTCGATGCTGTAGTGCCCTTTGTTATCGATTTGCTGGATACACGCGTTGCGCTGACGCATATGTATCGCTCTTATGGTGGAAACTGGCCCATCGCCTTTTACCCTTACTATCAACAGGGTGTAGACAAAACCATCAATACCCCGGAATTCCAGGCGTTGATGAAAATCGAAGACCCCATGCAATATTTAGCCGCGGGC
>NZ_JAGFPF010000668.1:0-1058 GCF_025962695.1 Candidatus Symbiopectobacterium sp. NZEC135
CACCATCGCTATCTCCACCGTTTCTGGAGACGATGTGATCAACGCACAGGACGCCGGCAGCCCAATGACCATCAGCGGCTCAACCGCCCATGTCACACCGGGACGTAGCGTTAGCGTATCGCTGAATGGCAAAACCTATCTGGCCACGGTCGGCAGCGACGGTACCTGGAGCACCACGGTGCCCGCCAACGATGTGCAGGCGCTGCCACAGGGTCAGCAATCCATTAGCGCCAACGTGAGTGATATTGCACAAAACCCGGCCAGCAACAGCCACAGCATCACCGTGGACACCACTCCGCCGCTGCTGGAAATTGATGCGCTGGTCACGCCCGGCGATATCGGTCTGGCAACCGCATTGGCGGGTGTACCGATCAGCGGTAAAGGGGAAGCGGGGTTGCACGTTACCCTCACCGTGGGCAACAGCGTCTACACCGTCGTCACCAACAGCAACGGCGTCTGGCAAACCACGCTCTCCGCCAGCGATCTGCTGGCGCTGGGGGATGGCACCGCCACTCTGACCGCCAAAACCACCGACAGTGCGGGTAACAGCAGCAGCGATACGCTGAATATTGCGTTGAAAACCCAGGCGCTGCCCACGCTTACCGTGAACACCCTGTTTACCGACAACCAGCTCAATCTGGCCGAACTGCAAGCTGGCGGTACCATAGGCGGCAGCTACACCAACCTGCCCGCCAACACCACGCTCACCATCACCATTGGCAGCTACACCACCACCGGCACCACCTTAGCGGGCGGGCTGTGGAGTGCAACTATTCCTGCCAATGCGCTGGCAAGTTTGAATGATGGCAGCGTACAGGTCAGCATCAGCGCTGCGGACAGCGCCGGAAACCCCGCCAGCGCCAGCGGCACCCTGGATATCGTCACGCACACCACGTTCAACGTGACATTGAATACCCCGTTTATTGACGGCAAGCTCAATGCCTCTGAGGCGGGGGTGGATCAGGTGCTGAGCGGCAGCACCGGCGTTAACGGTGCGGGACAAAAGGTCACGGTGACCATCGATGGTAAACCCTATGTCGCGACCGTGACGGAGACCG
>NZ_JAGFPF010000667.1:0-1058 GCF_025962695.1 Candidatus Symbiopectobacterium sp. NZEC135
GAGGCGTTAGAGAAACATGCGCTATCGCCTTCGATTAATAATCTGAACAATTATGTCTCTTTGTTGAGAAAAGTGCTTCGTGAATTCGATCTTGATGATGCGATTGTTACTGTGCCAAAGTCGGGTATTATTTTTAATATCAGTGATGTCAATGTTATTGAAAATAATAGAAAAGATAAAGCATTGCCGGAAGGGACTGAAACCGATGAATCGACCGGTTCACCCGCCATGCCTCAGCCCGCGCTTGTCCAGCATAAAAAAAAGCAAGGGCATCTTTTTCGGTGGGGATTAAGCGTTCTCAGTATTGCTGTGCTGTTCCTGGCGGGTTTTACCATGATCGCAGCAAAGGAGAGCTATTTTCCTGCCCGAAGCACTTTACAGATGGATGGAAACGGCAAATGCGAGATGTACTACCTCTATGACCGCTTGACCGATGAGGATGATACGCTTTCCGCTAGCACCGTAGAGAGTTTATGCTCCAACAATGTGCTGTTTTTTCTATCTAAAAAGGTTGTCATTTCTGATGCGTTGGATAAGCGGAATGAAATCATTATTACCTGCAAGCAGGACGGGAAAGAGTGTGTGACTTATGTTAATTATTAAAATCAGAAAAAAAATAGCACTTACGATCGGCGTTCTGGTCTTTTTCTCTTTAGCCTGTGCTTTTTTCCTTTTTTATGGAAATAGAATCCCTAATCCACTGGTTTGTCAGGGAAAAGTAAAGTCGTCGGGTATGGAAAATGGATCGCTGGTTCGAAAAGAGTATGATGTATATATCTATTTGAGTGATAAAGAACGCGCGTTGGTGCTCATTAGTGGTGTTTATGTGGGGAGCGATAATGTGATTAAAACACTTCGTCGAACCCTTAGCTTTGACCCGCAGTGGACTGGTAATCATCTAAAAATACGTAATTTCGCTGTGGATAAGCACATTAATGACAACGCACCCGATGACACCATTCCTTGGGTGGGAGAAAATGATGTTGTCAAATTTGAGATGTTGATGAAGGACGTTTACTTAGTCAGTTCGGTGCACTCCAAGGTAGCCTGCCAGCAAC
>NZ_JAGFPF010000669.1:0-1057 GCF_025962695.1 Candidatus Symbiopectobacterium sp. NZEC135
TACGCGTCACTGATGGAAGGTGTCCCCTCTTCCCCCAGCACCGCTAACATTCTCATTAATGCCTTTGAGCCCAGCGGACAGTTTCTCCTGCCGATGATCATCAGCCTGTTGGTATGGGCAGATCTGTGGTTTGGCTGGTCGTTTATCATCGCGGCGGGCATCATGCTGCTCAATGGCATTTGCCTGTTCCGTTATCCATTCCCGGCACATCCGGGAAAAGCGGCACAGAAACCCCTGGCTGCCGACGTTCCTGTGACACGCACGACCACACAACACGCCTGCTCGTTGGTGGATCTCACCAGCTATACGCTGTATGGCTACATCGCCATGGCAACGTTTTACCTTATCAGCCAATGGCTGGCGCAATACGGCCAGTTTGTGGCGGGCATGAGCTACACCATGTCAATCAAACTGCTCAGTATCTACACCGTTGGCTCTCTGCTCTGTGTGGTGATCTCCGCTGTGTTAGTGAGAAAAACCGTCAGTTCGACATCACTGTTGATGCTCTACACGTTTATCTCTTTCGTGGCCCTGCTGGGTGTGTGCCTGTATCCCAGCCCGAACACCGTTATGGTGTTTTCTTTCGTGATTGGCTTCTCCGCTGCGGGGGGCGTGCTACAACTGGGGCTAACGCTGATGGCAGTACGGTTTCCCCACGCCAAAGGCAAGGCCACCGCGATTTACTACAGCGCAGGCAGCATCGCCACCTTCACGATCCCGCTCATCACTGCCAGACTTTCACAAACCAGCATTGCCAGCATTATGTGGTTTGATACCGGGATTGCTGCCGTCGGTTTCTTGCTGGCGTTGTTTATCGGCTACCGTAATCGGAAAACGCGCGACAACCTTCTTACCGAGGATGAACTTCAGGTTGACGATGCGCTGCGTCGTCCATCCTGATACCGCTCCGCTGTGCCCTTGGGCACAGTAGCATCAAACGCTAAAATTGCAGGGTCTGGCAGGCGGTAAAGACAAATTTTTTAAACCCCTGAGCCGCCGCTGACAGCATTTTGTCTTTACGCGTAGCCAGATAGATATAGCGGGTTGGGCCGGGATC
>NZ_JAGFPF010000066.1:0-21548 GCF_025962695.1 Candidatus Symbiopectobacterium sp. NZEC135
GTGATCACCTGCCCGGGGTTTTCCATCAAAATGATCAGCAGCTTGATCTCTTTATCGGTAAGATCGATACGCTGCCCGCTACGCCAGGCAACCCGTTGCAAACGATCAAGTTGCAGATCTTCAAACGTTAGCAGCGATGACGGCGCATCCTGTGGTTTCCCTCTGCGCACCATAATTTCTAAGCGCAAACGCAGCTCATTGAAATTAAACGGCTTACCCAGATAATCTTCTGCCCCCAGTTCCAGCCCCATCACGCGATCCACATCGCGATCCAATGCCGAAAGCAGCATGATTGGCGGATGACGCGACCCTTGCAGCTCGCGCAGCACGCTAAAGCCATCCAGCGTTGGTAGCATCCGGTCCAGCAGCACTACGTCATAAATTTCATCTTTAATGGCTTTGAGCGCATGTTCGCCATCATGAACGATATTGCAGGCATAACCATGTGAGTGCAGCTTTGCACCAAGCCAATGGCACAACACCGAGTCGTCATCAACCACTAAAACGCGCATAGCTTTCCCTCTGTCAAAGTGATGGTTGCTTACACCACAACACGCGTACTGACGTGCTACCGATCCACAACAACAGGATCTGAGCCACTCTGCCACAGGCAATAACCTGTCTGGAGGCTTCTTATACGTCAACGCGCCATAGGATAATAACAATCATTATCATTTAATGACAAGTAGTTTACAATGCTGACAATTAGCCAGAATTTGTAGGGTTTTTCCGCGATCGTGGGGTTTTCATGCCTTTCTCATGCAGATGTGGTATCTGACAGGCTTCGGAACAAGCGATAGAGGGAATCAGCCAGGCTCCGATGCAGGCTCACCGTGGGTAAAGCCTACATCAGCTAAACAACATCATGGCTAAACAAAAGTCAGACTACACTTTCTCGCTCAGCACAGCTTCCAACAAATCGAGATCGTGCAGCATCTTTTTCAGGGTTTCATTACTGATCTGCTGCGTAGCGCGCAGGTGATAAAGTTCACCGCGTTCAGCGGTGACAGCGGTCAAGCGGAAACGGCGCTCCAGGTTTTCAATCTCCAGGCTGTGTTCCAAATCGCTCTCACCGACAACGCGACGCCGCAGATTACCGATGACACGCGCACTGACCTCACGCACTACCTGCTCATCGATATTTTCTTCTCGATCCGCCGCCAGACGCTCTTCCATTTTCTGCAAGCTGCGGATCGCCACTTCAGCAATCGCCATGCGCGCCATGCGTTCTTCTTTCTTATAGAGCGATTTGTCCACCACCGTCACCCCGCGTAGCAGTAACGGCAGCGTCAACACCCCGCACAGCAAGGAAAACAGGATGACACCGGTGGCAATAAACACCAGTTGATAGCGGGAAGGAAACGCGGTGCCATCGTTTAATAACAGCGGAATGGACAGCACACCCGCTAAGGTTATCGCACCACGCACCCCGGCAAAGGAAGCAATCCAGATTTCACGCGTGGTGTACTGAGCAAACAGCATCGGACGTTTCTTCTGAAACAGGCGGCTGTAATATTTCATAAACCACAGCCAGCAGAAACGCAGCAGCAGCAGCGCGCCGTATATAATGGCGATATCGGTAAACAGCATCCAGGTTTCGACAGTGGGGTCCAGTTCCGCCTGCGTCACCGACGTTTCCAAAATATCAGGCAATTGCAGCCCCAGCATGATAAATACCATGCCGTTAAACACAAACTCCAGCATCGACCAGACGCTGTTGGCGCGTAATCGCATCGCCAGCGGGGCGTTACTGATCACGTTAGAGTGGCTGATGGTCATCCCCGCAGCCACCGCTGCCAAAATTCCCGACACACCAATGTGTTCCGCAATCAGGTAGGAGGCGAACGGCAACAGCATCAGCAGCACAATTTGGGTAGCCGCATCATCACCGCTCCAACGGTTAATAATGCGCAATGATTTACTGTAAAGCCAGGTGACACCCACGCCAGCCAGCAGGCCACCGACCGCTACCTGAATAAACTCCAGCGTCGCGCCGGACACGGTAAACACCATGGTGCCCATTGCCACCGCGACGGCAAATTTAAGCGATACCAGGCCCGAAGCATCATTCATCAACGCTTCACCCTGCAAAACGCTCATCAGCTTTTTCGGGATGCGGTCTTCACCAACAATCCCGGATAGCGCCACAGCATCTGTCGGCGACAGCACGGCGGCCAGTGCAAAAGCCGCCACCAGCGGCATCCCGGGGATCATCCAGTAAATCAGGTATCCCACCCCCGCGACAGTGATCAATACCAGCACCAGTGCCAGCCCAATCACCTCACGGCTGTGTTTGATAAATTCGCGCGTTGGCGTTTTCCAGCCATCAGCAAACAGCAGCGGCGGGATGAACAGCACCATAAACAGTTCAGGATTGAAATCGACGTGCAAGCCAAACTGGGGCCAGGCCAAAATGGCCCCGAGGGCGATTTGCATTAAGGGCAGCGGAACTTGGAAGGGTAAAATACGTGTTACAACCCCTGATAGTGATACCACCAGGGTTAAAATCAGAATGGTAAAAAAGATTTCCATGCTTTCCTTAGGAGATGTCCAATAATGACCTAACTGCGTGCTAAGTTGCCCTTTGTACGTTATGAGATAGTGCCCCATTATTTTTACATGAAAATATCGCCCAGCGGGGCAAAATTTCAGGGCAAAACGCCTATTTTTTTACATGATGATCCTGCAAATAATTGCGTCAAAAAATCACCGAGATAAGACACTTCAGAGAAATCATAAGGGAAGAGGAAAAACGATGAGAGCAGTCATGGAGAACGGATCTGCTAACAAAACCACAGGTATAAAAAAGGGGAGCCAGGCTCCCCTTAATGGCTTACGCACAAAACAATCAGAGCGCCCAGCCACCGGCGTAGAACACCACCAGTGCGATAGCGATAATCACGGTGCCAACGTTCAGTTTACGCCATTCACCAGAGAAAATACGCCCCAGCACTAGTGCGCCAAAGCCCAGCATAATCCCGGTCACAATATTACAGGTCAGCACGATAAACACCGCACACACCAGACCCGACATGGCATCAACGATGTCATCAAAATTCAGCTTGGCGACATTGCTCAGCATCAGCAAACCTACATACATCAATGCTGGCGCAGTCGCGTATCCCGGCACCAGATAAGACAGCGGGGAGAGGAACAGCAGGCACAGGAACAGCACGCCGACCACCGTCGCCGTCAATCCTGTTTTACCACCTGCCGCCGTACCTGCCGCAGATTCGATGTAGACCGCCGCCGGAGACGTCCCGACCAGGCTGGACAACATGCTGCTCACAGAGTCCGCCGTCAGCGCTTTCCCACCGTTCACGATTTGCCCGTCTTTATCCAGCAGGTTCGCCTGCCCGGCAACCGCGCGGATGGTACCCGTGGCGTCAAACACTGCCGTCATTACCAACGCCAGCACGCTTGGCAGCACCGCCAGTTGCAACGCCCCCATGATATCCAGGCTAAACATCAGCGAGTGACCGTTTTCATCGGTCAGGCTCGGCAAGCTGAACCAGCCCTGGAATTTCACGTTCGGATCAAAAATCAGACCGATAATCGAAATCGCCACGATCACCAGCAAGATCCCACCGGGTACACGACGTTTTTCCAAACCAATAGTGGCGGCCAGCCCCAGTAAAGACATGATCACCGGGAACGAGGTGAAGTTACCCAATGCAACAGGCAGCCCGTCGATCGGGTTCTTGATCACCAGACCCACGCCGTTGGCGGCGATGATCAGCAGGAACAGACCAATACCGATACCGGTGCCATGCGCGACGCCCAACGGCAGGTTACGTAGAATCCAGGAACGGATGCCCGTCACAGAGATTACAGTAAACAGCAACCCCATCAGGAAAATCGCGCCTAACGCTACCGGGACACTGATCTGTTGCCCCAACACAAGGCTAAACGCGGTAAAGGCAGTAAGCGAAATGGCGCAGCCGATTGCCATGGGCAGATTGGCCCACAGTCCCATCAGCAAGGAACCAAACCCTGCGACCAGACAGGTTGCCACGAACACCGGTGTGTGCGGGAAACCCGCCTTGCTCAACATGCCAGGTACGACAATAACCGAATACACCATCGCCAGAAACGTGGTTAACCCGGCCAGCACTTCCTGTCTTACATTACTGCCGCGCTGTGTGATGTGAAAAAAAGCATCAAGTGAGCTTTGCGGGCGCGCCGCATTGCCAGCCTGACGAGAGCTATTTGACATGGTGGTATCCCCTGAGATGTCATTATTTGTAAAAGTAAAACCGGAGGGTGCATATGGCCTTGCCCGCCATGACGATCTCCCATCGCTGCACGCACCCACAACAACGGCGCTTCCGCACCGCAGCGCAAATATCTGGCGCCTCCGAATGCCTTTCACACCGGCTCTGCGGGCACGCAAACGATTAGCTTGCGAGGCGTATCACAGGTGGATCTGGCAGGTCGGAGGAGAAACGGGGGATTATCCTGCTTCTGGGCGGTGTATTTCAACTGATAATCCAGACAATTTATCAATACCCGTCATACTTCAATCTGCATGTGCGTTGGCTTTCCTCGCTCACCCCAGTCACATACTTGAGTATGCTCCTGGGGATTCGCTGCGTCGCCGCCTTCCTGCAGCTCGAATTATTTAGGGTAAATCACCTAACAAAACAGAACGGCGTTTCATGTACAGAAAACCCGCGAACCATTTTTTTGTGATTAGCTTCACAAAAAAGTTGACCTGCGCTGCCAAGCGGCGTATCTTTAAAAACGTGAAGAACATCACATAAAAATGAACAATCACTCGGAGAGAGACAAATGAAACTGATCAAAAAAATCGTTGCCATGTTCGAAAACGTTAGCGTCAACTTCAACATGTTCACCAACCACTAAGATTCAAGAAAGCGTAGGAATAAGAAGATGAGTATTGTCCGTAATATCAACAAAGTAATAAAAGCGTTGGGCAAAACCTATCGCGGTCTGGCTCCCTACGCTATCTTCCGTTAATCGTTCGCGATTAAAGCACATAGGCGGTTACGTACGTTGTAGCCAGCACTTAGAAAGCGGGCATCAGTGATGCCCGCTTTTTTTAAATTCTACGATCTTTTTATCCTCGGCCTTGTCACTGAATCAGGTGGCTGACTGTTTACCGGCCCGTCAGCAAGATGGATATTTGTTCCTGTCGTGACGAACACTAATCCGGGTAGTTCTGCTTGTAAATTAATGCCTTGATTAAAGGAAAAATTAATTTCATCAAGAAAACCTAAATGTACTTTTACTAATCTTTCCTTCCGAGTCATCTCATCATTAATATGTATTTTCGGGTAGTCACTAATGCCAATGTCAAGAATCCCTCCGTTCTTTTTAAGGTAATTCTTTACGCTGTTAATTTTCTCTTCATTGGTATATACATTAGGTAGGGCCGTAGGATCTAAAGGTTGCATTTCATTATCATAAAAACGTACCGGTTCATTAATTTCATTGATACGCTCACCTTTAACAAAGGAATACGCCAATAGATATTTATTATTCCAAGGATAAAATGTATAACTGTGCCGATTATGTTGATACATATCGCCATTAAACGTCCATGTCACTCCGTTATCATTAACTTTAATCACTTCTCTCCATTGAATGTCTGGCGGTTCAATAAAATAATCAAACGTATTTGGATTACATTTCATTCTTAGCATGATGTCTATTTTCGAACCTATAATACCACTATTATGATAATTAGAACTCTTTACATTAGTATGAATAAGATTCCAATGGTAATTTAATTTATGCACTTGATTATTGCTCAAACCTTGACTTGAATACATAGCCATATCTGATCTCATTTCTCTGGCATTTAGTTCAAGCGATCCTCTCTCGAGTAAAGCATGTGATAACTTATATTTACCCTCCTCTTGATAGATATAAAGGGCACCATTATTTTTGGCAGAAATAAACTCTCCTGAATCGGATTTATGAATTTTCACATATCGATCGTCAAACCTAAGATAAGCATGCCCGTTTTTATCCACTTGAAAACCATGACGCCCGGGAACAGAGAGCTTTGCTAAAAGATTATTATTTTCGGCAGTTTCATGATGTGCATGGTGATAAATAACATCTTTCAATTCATTAGACAGATAAAAAGAGGTCGATGGTTCAAATCGCCAACTGTTTTTATAAAACTCTACCCGATGACGAGCATTGATATCTTTCATATCATAAACTTCACAAGAGAGATGATTATTAAATATGGCAGTTGCTTGTACGGGGACCAGTTTTTTATCTATCTCCACTGCGTGATAAACTCTTGCATTTAATTTATCCTCATTACGAACACGGTAAATAATCCAACTGTCTGAAAAGACCATTTTATCTACGCGAAAAGAGTGTGGTGTTAAGTTAATATCGAATCGAGAGGCAATATCTTTTTCATTTTCCGTAAGCGCATATATATCAACTTCAGAAACCACGTGATGATTTAAATCCAGATCAGAAGGACTCTGAACAGGTGAGTCCGGTTTACTGTAATCACTGCACGGTTTACCTAAATAGAGCCCTCGACGATACCGCATCTCACAAAGATGATTGAACGGATCCTCTTCAGCTTCAATTTCTGTTTGAGGTACAGTCTCTCCATCTAATTCCCAAACCCCCAATTCCGTATTGTAACGCGTTTTATAGGTCAAATCGTCGCGGCTGGCATATAGCGTATGTTCGTCCTTGGTCAGTCTCCACAACCTTTTATTCGCATGTATATATATATAACCATTCTCAGAGCGAATGTGTTTAGGAACACCAACTGTTTTGATACCAGAAATAGGTTGTCCCTGGACAGAAGATATATGGGCCACTCCACGTGAGTAACCTATTATGCTACCACTCAATTCTTCAAAATCGTTAAAGGAAACATTTCTTCCTGTTAAATCATTTATGGCCATTCGTATCGCAGGGGCTACTAGTGTTTGGAGTATTACAATAACCTGAAGCCCATCAAAAAAGCTCATCAAAGAAGTCGCTAAACTATCTATAACCGTAGTGATTCTTTTTATAAACTCAACTTCTGATTGTGTTGGACAAGGTTCTCCATTTCGATAAGCGTTCACCACCTGAATCTCTAAGCTAAGATTAGTAACACTATTTTTAATAGTATCTAAGATTTTAATTAAAATATCTGAAACTGATAGCCCCCTCCTTTCATTAATACATTCGTAATCAATCTTGCTTATTGAAACATCATCAGATTCAACTGTAGTAGTTCTATTAGCAATAGCGGCCTCAGCACCAGGAAAAACCAACACATCGTAATTATTTAATAACTTTGATAATCTACAAGCATTGAACTTTAATGAGTGAAAAACAGCCTTACCAGCCTGTCTTAATGACACTGAATCAAGATTTATTTCTGTTTTATACTCGAATGGAGTAATATCCGTTGATGAAAAGTGAGTGTCAAACCCCTGACAGAGTCTAATATTTTTCCGAAAACCCGCTAGGCTACTTGCATTAGCCGTTTTGGAACCAACATCTTTGTTATCTTGCCTATCTTTTTCGTCATTGTAATCTGAGGATGATATATGTGGCTCAGAAAATCCGCTTCTCCATGTCGAATTCGACACAACACTTAATAAAGCTAAAACAGTCATCCAGCCCAATTTCTGAGGAACTTTCCCTGCTTGTGATACCGCTATATGATTTAATTCCCTTTGAATAATTTTATCTGTGACAATGCCTTTTTCTCGTGCATCATGGCATCCTATGTTTTGTCTGAAACACTGTGTGCTAATTGGCATAAACCCACCTCCTTGTGTGATAATCAAATTGATAAATCAATATCAGCAATCGCATACACAAATAAACGCGACTATTTTCAGATAGACTCATTTACAATCATTTTATGATAAATAAACATTAATTAATCACTTCACAGTTACGGTTTACTCTCCCTGAACGAGTACACAAGCCTCTACCGTGGATTATTTTGATATCCCACCCGCGACAGGACAAAAGAATCCAACCTGTGCGCAATGCTGCCGCTGCCGCTCCTTTTTCATCGCATGTTAGGGTAGCCCTCATTGAGAAACCTACGCTGTTTGCTGCCTGCACGCACTGACAGCCCCATGGAACGACATCACGCCATGACTATTCCTGTGTTTGCCATGCCGCGCGTCTATTTTGGTGACACGGCAATGGAAGCCTTACGCGCCTATAACCATAAAACGGTCGCCATTGTCACCGATGACTTTATGGCGAAATCCGGCAAAACCGATTATCTCGCCGGTTTTATGCCACAAGCACGCATCAGCATCTTCAGCGGTGTGAAACCCGATCCTGATGTTAACGTGCTGCACGCCGGGGCTGCGGCATTTAAAACGCTACAGCCAGACGTCATTATCGCACTCGGCGGCGGTTCTTCTTTGGATGCCGCCAAGGGCATCAAAGTCACCTTGGAGGCGTTGCATCCGGAGCATAAGGTGGTATTGGTGGCAATCCCGACCACCAGCGGCTCGGGCTCCGAAGTGACCACCTACGCGGTGATCTCCGATCCTGAACACGGGCAAAAATACCCGCTGGTTTCCGATCAATTACAGCCCAATATCGCCATTCTCGATCCGCAACTGGTGGTGAGCGTGCCGCGCGGCGTCGCCGTGGATACCGGCATGGATGTGCTCACTCATGCTATTGAGGCCTATGTGTCTTCCCAGGCTAACGATTTCAGTGACGCACTGGCGGAAAAGGCCATCTTGCTGGTGTGGGACTATCTGCCACAGGTGTTCGAGCAGCCGCAGGCGATTACGCCACGCGCCAAAATGCATAACGCCTCTTGCATGGCGGGCATGGCGTTCAGCACCGCCGGATTGGGGCTAGTGCACGGATTGGCACATTCTCTGGGCGGCGTGTTTCACATTCCCCACGGCAAGATTAACGCCATGCTGCTCCCGTTGGTGATCGACTACAACGCCGCCACCGGCAGTGATGCCACGCGCGAACGCTACGCGCGCTGTGCGGCGTTAGCAGGCATTAAACAGGGCGATCAACACACGCGTATCCAGCAATTATCCCAACAAATTCGCGCGTTAAATCAACATTTCGGTATCCCGGCTACGCTGCGTGAATTGAATATCAGTGCCCATGACGTTGAGCAACAGCGCACGCGTTTGATCGATGCGGCGCTGGCAGATGGCTGCACCGCCGGTAATCCGCACACCCCCACCCGTGATGCGGTCAGCCAGTTGATAAGCCAGATTACGGGCTAATCAGAATAACGACTGGACGAAATTGTCCCGCCCGCCACGGGCTGCGCAATAAAGTCCTCGTGAATCACAAACGCGGGTGCACCGTGTTGATTAGGGTGAATAGCACCACCGCGAGGTGCCACAACAGCCTCATTCGCACTGGTGCATGACGTAAAGACAGGAAAACGCAGGTAACTGAATCAATGAACGCAACACAGCAACAGATTGCATGGATCACCCAACAGGTAATGCAAGAACTGGCCGCACAGGGCGCATCCCGTGCTGAAACCCTGGATATCTCCACCGCACCGCTTCAGGTACCGGTGGGTATCTCTAATCGTCATATTCATCTGGCGCGGGAAGACATGGATGTCCTGTTCGGCTACGGCGCGACGCTAACACGCATGAAGGCCGTGAAACAACCCGGCCAGTTCGCGGCAGAAGAGTGTGTCACGCTGCGCGGCCCGAAAGGGGAAATCAAAAATGTGCGGGTGCTCGGTCCACTGCGCCCTACGACACAGGTGGAAATTTCTGTCGCCGACAGTTTTGTGTTGGGAGTGAAAGCCCCGGTGCGCATGTCAGGCGATCTTCAGGACTCTCCCGGTATTGAAATCGTGGGTCCGAAGGGCAGCGTAAAAAAAGCATCGGGCACCATCGTCGCCTGGCGGCATATCCATATTTCACCGGAAGACGCTGAACGCCACGCACTGCGCGACGGCATGGAAGTGAGCATTCAGGCACAGGGACAACGTGCCGGCATCATGCAACACGTGGTGGTGCGTGCCACGCAGGCTTCGGTACTGGAGCTACATGTGGATGTGGAAGAGGCCAACGCCTACGGGCTGCGCAACGGCGATCTGGTCAACATTATCACGGAGCAACCCCATGGCTGATGTTTCCGTTGAGACGCGACTGCGCACGCTGGCGCAGCTGATTCGCGATGCCGAATGCCGCGAGCATGACGGCGTGCTGAAAGTCGGCGTCGATCTGGGAACCGCAAACATCGCCATGGTGGTGGTAGACCGCCACAACGCCCCCATCACCGGCATTACCTACCCCTCCTCCGTGGTGAAAGACGGCATTGTGGTGGACTACCTGTCTGCCACACGGGTGGTGAAGCACCTGAAACAACAGCTAGAAGCCCGCGTGGGCCAATCGCTGACCCACGCCGCTACCGCGATTCCACCGGGGATTTCTGAGGGCAATACCAAGGTGATCGCCAACGTGGTGGAATCGTCAGGTCTGCTGGTGACGCATGTGGTAGATGAGCCCGTTGCTGCCGCCACGGCGCTGAATATGCGTAACGGCGCGGTGGTAGATGTAGGCGGCGGCACGACAGGACTTAGCGTACTGCGCAACGGCAAGGTGCTCTTTTCCGCTGACGAACCGACCGGCGGCACCCATATGACGCTGGTGCTGGCAGGCGCGCTGGGCCTCACCTATGCCGATGCAGAACACGTCAAACACGACCCGGCGCAAGCAGCGGATATCTTCCCGCTGGTGCGCCCGGTGGTGGAGAAGATGGCCTGCCTGACCCGTGACTGGCTGACCGCGTATAACGTCAGAAACATTCACGTGGTGGGCGGTGCCAGCAGTTTTAGCGAATTTCCCGGCGTGTTCCGCAAGGTCACCGGGAAAAACATCATTCCCTCACGTGGTGGGCGGTGCCAGCAGTTTTAGCGAATTTCCCGGCGTGTTCCGCAAGGTCACCGGGAAAAACATCATTCCCGCCGTGGAGCCGCTGTTGGTCACCCCGCTGGGGATTGCCATGCAGGCGGCACCATGAATACTACATACCGCTCACGAGAGGCAGCATGAACAGCCAGACGCTCTCTGCGTTGATTGACAAGGCCATCACTGATGCGCTTGCCCGCCGTACGTTACGGATATTCGAAAACACGCAGGCCGAAACCCTACGGCAGCCAACCACGTTTGTACTGATCACCGGCGATGACATAACCGCATTCCCTGCCACGCTGCGCTATCTGGCAGCATTGGCGCAAGCAGGTTGTCTGCTCAGCGTGCACTTCTCCCACAGCGCACAGCGCTTGCACACGCATTTTGCCGATGCCTTGCATCGTCTGCTGCCACAGGTGCCTTGCCAGCAGGCTACAGACCCCATGCTGCGCAGCGGCGATACGCTGCTGTTACCGGCGTTGTCCGATAACAGTCTGGCAAAAATCGCGCTTGGCCTGCGTGATAACGCCGCCAGCCAATGGGTCTTTCAGGCGCTGGCACAAGACGTGCGCATCATCGCACTACATCACCCTGATGCCGCCATGCCCCCTGCCTATCTGGCACAGATCTCACGCTATCAGGAGACGCTGCGCCAATTCGGCATTCGCATGATGGGGCAACCAGGTGCACCACAGGCATCCGTATCGCACAGCGCGATCGTCACTGGCGGTAAGACCTTACTGACCGCGCGCGATGTACGCCTGCATAACGAAAATACGCTGCGTGTCCGACCCGGCACGTTGATTACCCCGGCAGCACGCGATGCGATAGCTGCGCGCCGCATCACCTTAATAACCGCATCCTGAGGAGGCAACATGTATCTGGCCCAAGTCACCGGCACGGTGGTCTCCACCACCAAACATGCATCGTTGAACGGCATGAAACTGCTGCTCGTCACCCGTCTGGATGAGCACATGAACCCCACTCAGCGCACGCAGGTGGCGGTGGATACCGTCGGTGCAGGCAACGGAGAAATTGTGATCGTCGCCACCGGCAGTTCAGCGCGCATGACCAACAGCAAAGAGCATTCCGTTATTGATGCCGCTATCGTCGGTATCGTCGATGCCACCGAGCGCAGTGAGGGCTAAATGTTGACGCAACAGCACCCAGCACAGCGTGATGTGGACGGTTGGATTGCTAAAGCCATTGCCGCCCAGCCTCAGCCAGAACGTAACGCATTGACCGTTGCTGATTTCGCCCTGCTAGCACAGTTGGCACAGGAAACCGCCCTTGCCATGCACCTGGCGATTGTCGTCAGCCTTGTGGATGCACACGGCCATCCGCGTTACTTCGTCAGCATGGATAACGCGCTGTTGGTCAGCCTCCGCCTCGCCGGACAAAAAGCCTACAGCGCCGTGGCGCTGCGTATGCCGACGCACGAACTGGCCGAACAGGTACAACCCGGTGCGCCCCTGTTCGGGCTACAGCAACAGGCCGATATCTGCGCCGTCGGTGGCGGGCTGCCCTGCTGGCATCAGGGACACCTGCTGGGCGGTATCGGCATCAGCGGCGGCACCGCCGAAGAGGATGTCGCGATCGCGCGCCACGTTCTGCACCACTTCACTCAGCAACGTTTTTCCCTGTCGCCTTTCGCCTGACAGCCGCGAATAACACGCTGGATTTTCTTGTCATCTCTTATTTCGGGGGGCTTATGTCCTTATCTTCCCTTGTGCTCGTGATTAACTGTGGTTCGTCGTCATTAAAGTTTTCTGTTATGCCCGTCAACGACGGACAACCGCTGCTGTTTGGCCTGGCAGAACGCTTAGGGCTGGATAATGCGGTGATTACCGTCAAAGACAGCGCGGGCAACAAATCCGTGCTATCGCTGGAATCCGCCAGCCACCATGAAGCGTTGAAAGTACTGTTCGATACGCTCTCCAGCAAAAATCTGATCGATTCACTTGCGGCTATCGGCCACCGCGTCGCCCACGGCGGCAGCGATTTCAAACACTCCGTGTTAATCACACCGGCAGTGATTGAAAAAATTAAGGCGCTGTCAGTGCTGGCGCCGTTGCACAACCCCGCTAACCTGACCGGGATAGAAGCCGCTCAGGCGCTGCTGCCGTCACTGCCACAAATTGCGGTATTCGATACCGCCTTTCACCAGACGCTCGCCCCTGCAGCTTACACTTACGCCATTCCTTATGAGTATCAGCAGAAGTATCAGGTGAGACGCTACGGTTTCCACGGCACCTCGCATCGCTATATTGCGGAACAAGCACGCGCCATGCTGGATCTCAAACAGGACGATCACGGCATTCTGGTCGCCCATCTGGGCAATGGCTCCTCCATCTGTGCGGTAAAAAACGGACACAGCGTCGATACCTCAATGGGTATGACGCCGCTGGAAGGGTTGGTGATGGGGACGCGCAGTGGGGATCTTGATTTCGGTGCCGCCGCCTATATCGCCAGTTGCACCCAGCAGCCGATAGAAAAAATCTACCAAACGGTGAATAACGCCTCCGGCCTGTACGGTATTTCCGGCATCTCCAGTGATTGCCGCACCTTACAAGAAGCACGGGAAAGCGGTAACGAACGCGCAGGATTGGCGATTGATGTGATGGTGCATCGTCTGGCACGTCACTTGGGCGCCCACCTCACCTCACTCTCACGCCTGGATGCACTGGTGTTTACCGGCGGCATCGGTGAAAACTCGGCGCTGATCCGTGAATTGACCATCGAGCGCCTGTCGGTGCTGGGGCTGAAACTCGATAAGCAAAAAAACAACGATATTGTGGGCGGGCGCAGCGGTGTGATTTCTGCCGAAGGCTTCCCCACTATCGCGGTTATTCCCACCAACGAAGAGAAAATGATCGCGATGGACGCCGCAGAGATCGCGCAGCTGGCGTGAGGTGCTGCGTCCTCGTTTTAGTGAAATGTGACCAATTTAACAGTTTAGGGCAGCGCGGTGCCACACCGCAGCGGCTCTGATAAACCAGCGTGGATTTTATTGTCGCACGCCTGAAAGTGATAACAAAAAAGTCTCGCTCGTCGGCAAAACATTTGGTCGGGATATTCATAACATCCTAAACAGCAAAATCGGTGCGTTGCGGGATAAGGGCAGGCTACGGTCCGCCGGACAGATTCCCCGCACTTTTTACTACCCGTTTTTAACTACAAGCTTTTACTACAAAACGTCGAGGTTGATATGCAACAAGAAGCATTGGGTATGGTTGAAACAAAAGGTCTGGTCTCCGCCATCGAAGCCGCAGATACCATGGTGAAATCCGCCAACGTTACGCTGGTTGGCTACGAAAAAATCGGTTCTGGTCTGGTCACCGTGATGGTGCGTGGCGATGTGGGTGCCGTGAAAGCCGCCACCGACGCAGGCTCTGCCGCCGCCAATAAAGTCGGCGAACTGGTTTCCGTGCATGTGATCCCTCGCCCGCATACCGAAGTGGAAAAAATTCTGCCGAAGGCACTGGGCTGATCGCTAAACCGCGAGGATTATTCCTATGAGAGATAATCTTGTCGAACAGATTATATCTGACGTGATGAACAAGCAGAACGACGCACCACGTGCTGGCAAAGCACTCGGCAGCATCGCGGGCTGCGGACTGACAGAATTTGTCGGCACCGCACTGGGCCACACCATCGGTCTGGTGATCGCCAACGTGGATCACCAACTGCATGAGCTGATGAATATCGATAAAAAGTTCCGCTCCATCGGTATTATCGGCGCACGTACCGGCGCTGGCCCGCACATTTTTGCTGCTGACGAAGCGGTAAAAGCTACCAATAGCGAAGTGCTGATCATCGAGCTGGCGCGCGACACCGAAGGCGGTGGCGGACACGGCTGTATGATCATCTTCGGTGCTGAAGACGTCTCTGACGCCCGCCGCGCCGTGGAAGTCGCCCTGAACGAAATCGACCGCACCATGGGCGATGTGTACGGCTCTCCCGCCGGTCATCTGGAATTCCAGTACACCGCACGTGCCAGCTTTGCCCTGAACAAAGCCTTTGGCGCACCTATCGGTAAGTCGTTCGGTATGACCTGCGCCTCACCGGCTGCCATCGGCGTACTGATTGCTGATACGGCCGCCAAGGCTGCGGTCATCGACCCGGTCGGGTATGCCAGCCCGAGCAAAGGCACCAGCTACAGTAACGAAGTGATCTTCACCTTCGCAGGGGATTCTGGCGCGGTACGCCAGGCAGTGATCGCCGCTCGCGAAGTCGGTTTGCAATTGCTGTCCACGTTAGATCCAACGGAAATCAGATCGACCACCACGCCGTATATCTGATCCGTCAGGCGCGCTTGCGTGCCATGCGATGTGAGGAAAGGAACCAAAAGATGAACGACCTTGAAATCGCCCAGGCGGTCTCCACCATCCTGAGCAAATACAGTAACCCCGTCGCCTCCGGCGCGGGTGCAGCAACAGTCGCCACACCGGCCACTGAGGCTGCATCTCACACCGAGCAATCGCTGGTCAGCAGCATTGTGGCGCAGGTGTTGGCACAGCAACAGCCGACAAGCGCCGCACCGCAGCCTTCAGCGCAGGAGGCGGGTATCTTTGACAGCATGGACGAAGCCATTGCCGCCGCCGCGATAGCGCAAGTGCAGTATCGTCACTGCTCGATGCAAGACAGGGATGCCTTTGTGAAGGGCGTGCGTGAGGTGTTTCTTCAAGAAGATGTGCTGGACCAACTCTCCCGCATGACCGTCGAAGAAACCGGCATGGGTAACTACGAGGACAAGCTGACCAAGAATCGCATCGCAGCGCTGAAAACGCCGGGCACGGAAGATCTGGCGACGCAGGCGTGTAGCGGTGACGGTGGACTGACATTGATCGAATACTCCGCGTTCGGCGTGGTCGGTTCCATCACCCCCACCACTAACCCGACGGAAACCATCATCAACAACAGCATCGGCATGCTGGCGGCAGGCAATACCGTGGTGTTCAGCCCGCACCCGCGTTCGCGCAACGTATCGCGCCTCGCGGTGCGGCTGATCAACGAGAAATTGGCGCAGTTGGGTGCACCGGCCAATCTGGTGGTCACCGTAGCGAACCCGTCCATCGACAACACTAACGCGTTGATCAAAGACCCACGCGTCAACCTGCTGGTGGCGACCGGTGGCCCGGCGATCGTGAAAACGGTGATGTCATCGGGCAAGAAAGCCATCGGTGCCGGTGCCGGCAACCCGCCGGCGGTGGTGGATGAAACGGCCAATATCGAACGGGCAGCACGCGATATCATCAAGGGATGCAGCTTTGATAACAACCTGCCGTGTGTCGCCGAAAAAGAGGTGATCGTGGTGAATCAGGTGGCGGATTATCTGATCCACTGCATGAAGAAAAGCGGTGCCTACCTGCTGTGTGATAAGCAGTTGATCCAGCAGTTGCAAACGCTGGTGCTGAATGAGAAAGGCACGGGCCCCAATACCGCGTTTGTTGGTAAAGATGCGCGTTTCATCCTGCAACAACTGGGGATTTCCAGCGCACCGGACACCAAAGTTATCCTGATCGAAACGGAAAAAAATCACCCCTTTGTGGTGCATGAACTGATGATGCCGATTCTGCCAGTGGTGCGCGTAGATAACGTCGATGACGCTATCGATCTCGCGGTCAAGGTGGAACACGGGAACCGTCATACCGCCATCATGCACTCCACTAACGTCGAAAAACTGACCAAGATGGCGAAGCTGATTCAAACCACCATCTTTGTTAAAAACGGGCCGTCTTATGCCGGCATCGGCGTCGGCGGCGAAGGGCATGCCACTTTCACTATCGCCGGCCCTACCGGGGAAGGATTGACGTCCGCACGGTCGTTTGCCCGCACCCGCCGCTGTGTGATGGTGGAATCGCTTAATATCCGTTAATCGTCGCGAGGCTGAGGGTTATTTACCAATGAAAACACGAATCATCAATGCACCAACACCCGACATCGTGGCGATGCTGAAGCGAAGAATGCCCGGCGAATTTCGCTCACGGCTCGATCTGTTGCGCATTGACGCCATTGGTTTGCTGATGCTGCCCGTTCCGGATCTCTATTTCTACGCCGATCTGGCCAGCAAAAGCGCCAATGTGGTGGTTTCGGAAATCTTTGGCAGTTGCCCTCAGCACATCACGACATTGGCAATCTTTGGCGAAGTCGCCGCGGTCAACGAGGCCATGCGGATGATCGAAAATGACAACACGGCGTTCTGAGAACCGACCTATGAAAAAAATACTGCTGTTAGCGGGTGATTTTTCTGAGGATTATGAAGTCATTGTGCCATGGCAGGCATTAAGCGCATTGGGTTTCCGGGTGGACGCCGTCTGTCCGGGAAAGCGCGCAGGCGAATTTATTAAAACCGCCATTCATGATTTTGAAGGCGATCAAACCTACAGCGAAAAGCCCGGACATCTGTTTCGGCTGACCGCTTCGTTTGATGAAATTCGTTTGCAGGACTATTGCGGGTTTTATATTGCTGGCGGACGCGCACCTGAATATTTGCGTCTGAATAAATCCGTACTGAATATTGTCCACTATGCGTTTAATTTTTCGGTACCGATCGCCGCTATTTGTCACGGCCCACAAATATTGGTGGCCGCGGGCGTATTAAAAGGCCGAACCCTGACCGGGTATTTCACCATGAAACCAGAAATCGAACTGGCGGGCGGTATTTATCGCTCTGCGGCCGATGATGAAGCCGTTCTCGACGGCCATCTGGTGACGGCAACCACTTGGATGGGGCACCCGGCGCTGTTGCGTCAGTTTATTTCGTTGATTGGCACCACTGTGCAGATCTAAGCGCACAGCAAATATTTTCCACTGTCATCTCTCACGTTAAATAAGGTGAAGAGTGACGGATATAAATAAATTGGTCAGCAGTCTGGGCATGCCTTTTTCCCGAAGGATGCCTCTGTATTGCCTACATCATGAATAATTTAAATATGCAGGAGTCCTGGATATGTTAGAGAAAGGTTTTTCCAATCCGACCGACCGTGTTGTCAGACTGAAAAATATGATTCTGACGGCAAAACCCTATGTCGAATCTGAACGTGCCGTATTGGCTACCGAAGCCTATAAAGAAACCGAAGGCTTGCCGCCCATCATGCGTCGCGCCAAAGTGGTAGAAAAGATCTTCAACAATCTGCCGGTGACCATCCGCCCGGACGAGTTGATCGTCGGTGCGGTAACCAAAAATCCGCGCTCTACCGAAATCTGCCCAGAATTCTCTTACGACTGGGTGGAAAAAGAGTTCGACACCATGGGTGCCCGCGTCGCTGACCCGTTTATCATCCCGAAAGAAACCGCAAAAGAACTGCATGATGCCTTCACCTACTGGCCGGGTAAAACCACCAGTGCGCTGGCCGCATCCTATATGTCTGATGCTACCAAAGAGAGCATGGCGAGCGGCGTATTCACCGTCGGCAACTACTTCTACGGCGGCGTCGGCCACGTCAGCGTGGATTACGGCAAAATCCTGAAAATCGGTTTCCGTGGCATCATTGATGAAGTGCAGCGCGCACTGGAAAAACTGGATCGCAGCTCACCGGATTACATTAAAAAAGAGCAGTTCTATCACTCGGTGATCATCAGTTACACCGCGGCGATCCGTTACGCACACCGCTATGCAGAGCATGCGGCACAGTTGGCGCAGCAAGAAAGCAACCCTATCCGTAAACAAGAGCTGCTGCAAATTGCCCAAAACTGTCAGCGCGTTCCAGAATTCGGCGCCTCCACCTTCTGGGAAGCGTGCCAGACCTTCTGGTTCCTGCAAAGCATGTTGCAGATTGAATCCAGCGGTCACTCCATCTCTCCGGGACGTTTCGACCAGTATATGTACCCGTACTACGCCGCCGACAAAAACATCACCAAAGCATTTGCTCAGGAACTGGTGGACTGCTGCTGGATCAAACTGAACGACATCAACAAGACGCGTGATGAAGTCTCCGCGCAGGCGTTCGCCGGTTTCGCGGTGTTCCAAAACCTGTGTGTGGGCGGCCAAACGGAAGACGGTCGCGATGCCACCAATGAGATGAGCTACATGTGTATGGAAGCGACCGCGCATGTTCGCTTGCCGCAACCCTCTTTCTCGATTCGCGTATGGCAAGGCACGCCGGATGAATTCCTGTATCGCGCGTGTGAAGTGGCGCGTCTGGGGCTCGGCGTACCCGCGATGTACAACGATGAAGTGATCATCCCGGCACTGCAAAACCGTGGTGTTTCGCTGCACGATGCGCGTGACTACTGCATCATCGGCTGTGTGGAACCACAAGCGCCGCACCGTACTGAAGGCTGGCACGATGCCGCATTCTTCAACGTCGCCAAAGTGCTGGAAATCACCCTGAACAATGGTCGCGTTGGCAACAAACAGATCGGGCCGGTCACGGGCGAACTGCCGCAGTTTGGCAATATCGAAGAATTCTACACCGCGTTCCAAAAACAGATGGCGCACTTTGTCCATCAGTTGGTCGAGGCCTGTAACAGTGTGGATATCGCACACGCCGAGCGCTGCCCGCTGCCGTTCCTCTCCGCCATGGTGGATGACTGCATTGGACGTGGTAAATCGCTGCAAGACGGTGGTGCCATCTACAACTTTACCGGCCCGCAAGCATTCGGCGTGGCCGATACTGGCGACTCCGTTTACGCCATCCAGAAACAGGTGTTTGAAGACCGTAAACTGACGCTGCAAGAGCTGAAAGGCGCGCTGGATGCCAACTTCGGTTACCCGGTTGGCGCGGCACCCCATGCAGCCGCACCGAAATCGTCGCTGAATGAGCAAGATGTCTATGACATCGTGAAACGTATCGTGGAACAGAACGGTACGCTGGATCCGTCCGCCATCAAGAACGAAGTGTATCGCCAGCTTTCAGCCAGTGCCCCGGCCACCCCGACTTACGGTGCCAGTGAGAATCGCCATCAGGAAATTCGCCGCATTCTGGAGAGCACACCGTGCTTCGGCAACGACATCGATGATGTGGATCTGGTGGCTCGCCGCTGTGCGTTGATTTACTGCCAGGAAGTCGAGAAATACACCAACCCGCGCGGCGGCCAGTTCCAGGCGGGTATCTACCCGGTATCCGCTAACGTGCTGTTCGGTAAAGACGTCGCGGCACTGCCCGATGGTCGTCTGGCGAAAGAACCGCTGGCCGACGGCGTTTCACCGCGCCAGGGCAAAGACACATTGGGCCCAACCGCAGCGGCGAACTCAGTGGCAAAACTGGACCACTTCAGCGCCTCCAACGGCACGCTGTATAACCAGAAATTCCTGCCATCTGCACTGGCCGGAGACAAAGGGCTGGTGAACTTCGGCGGCATGGTAAGAAGCTACTTCGACCGCAAAGGGATGCACGTTCAGTTCAACGTGGTGGATCGTAATGTGCTGATCGATGCACAGGCGAACCCGGAAAAACACAACGATCTGGTGGTACGCGTAGCCGGCTACAGCGCCCAGTTCGTTGTGCTGGCGAAAGAAGTACAGGACGACATCATCAGCCGCACGGAACAGCACTTCTGATGCGCTGCTGAGGGTCGGGGCGATACTTTCGGGTATCGCCCCGGATTCACCACACTCCCGAGGGTACGCGTCGCCCATGAGCCATGTTATGAATAAAGTACACTATGATACGGAAGGCGTGATTTTCAATATTCAACGCTATTCCCTGCACGATGGTCCCGGTATCCGTACCATCCCCTTTTTTAAAGGCTGCCCGCTCTCTTGCAAATGGTGCAGCAACCCGGAATCGCAGCGGCCAAACCCTGAGCTGCTGTTCAAAAAGAATGACTGTATCCACTGCGGTAAATGTCTGGAAGCCTGTCAGCATCAGGCGTTGTCCATCACTGCACCGCATTTTATCGATCGCCAGCGTTGTGTTGACTGCGGTGATTGCACCCGCGTGTGCCCGACCGGTGCGCTGGAGATGAAAGGCAAGCGCATCACCGTGCGTGAAGTGATACAAGAGCTACAAAAAGAAGAGAACGTGTACCGTCGTTCTGGCGGAGGGATTACCCTTTCCGGCGGCGAGCCGCTGGCGCAGCCGGAATTCGCTCGCGAATTGCTGAAAGCCTGTAAAGAAAAGGGCTGGCATACCGCCATTGAAACCACAGGGCTAACGTCTGCACAAACGATTGAAGACGTATTTCCGTATATTGATTTAGCGCTTACGGATATCAAGGCCATTAATCCGACCGTACATCGCTGTAATACCGGCGTGGATAATCAGCGTATTTTAGAAAACCTGATCAGAATTTCATTTATTACCAAAACTATCGTGAGAATTCCGCTGGTGCCCGGCGTAAATGACAATCGTAAAGAAATCCACGCCATTGCTGAATTTGCCCAATTGATGTCGAATGTCGACACCATTCATTTATTGCCTTATCACACCTACGGTGAGAATAAATATACGTTACTTGGCCGTGAATACCCGATGGGTGATGCGCCCAGCGTGCCGGAAGAGACCGTAAATATCCTCAAGCGGGAAATCGAATCATTGGGTTTCCAATGTCATATTGGGGGGTAGTTGCACAAAATCGCAATATTGTCGGGTAGCGTATTCTCACGTTGCCCGATTTTTAGTTTGTCATTATTAAAAATAATTATTTTTCACATCAATAATACCGACGTGATGTATTACGTCGCTTATTTCTTGTACCCACACAATCAAGGTGAGTGTAATG
>NZ_JAGFPF010000670.1:0-1056 GCF_025962695.1 Candidatus Symbiopectobacterium sp. NZEC135
TCTGATAATTAAACTTAGCGTATCCGGATTATTGACTAAAAAAATCATCCGGAGATAATTATCACGTTGAAATATATGGTAAAGGGTGGAAGGTTTAAGCAAGCTGTCCAGGTTATAGGCTTTGTAGACCGGGTTGGTCATGAAATAAACCTTGCATAAATAAACAAATCTTTCGCTTAGCATCTTTCCTGTAATAATATGGTACTCAATACGGGCAATCGAAGCATCAACATCCTCAAGATTCCCCTCCGCATCTGTTCTTAGATAAAAATAATCATCCGGGCTGCCCAAAGCATGCACTGCCTCGTGGCGCATCGTATCCGCAGCCAGATTGACATAGTATTGCTGCTCGGTATATCCCTCATACTCTCGCTCGTCAGGGGTGTAATCTGCCGGAATAAACTCTGCATTGATAAATATTCTATCGAGTGGATCGTTAACGTAGGAAAACCCTAATATATTGCTCTCAGCGCGCGCTTCGTCCATCCCGCTCTCTCGTTTTTTTACCGCGATAATAATATTATCTTTAGCTTCATCACCAAAGACCAGCTTCATTTTATTTATCTTATCGCAAAAAATTTCACTAACATAATCCCTAACCTTTTTATCTGTTATCCTTAATTTATTCAACATATATTCATCGAACTCAGAATAATCATTACTGATTAAATAGCTGGCGCTGGATAGCGTTGCTTTTGTTTTATCAAAGGCTTGTAACATGATAGTAGAGACAGCAGTATATTGATGCTCCTTTTCAATCACATCGAGGCTTTTATACGCGTACTGTTCAGGATCCCTGAAAAGCACTGTTTTCTTTTCTTCAATATACAAATCTGCCTGCTGAACCGATGTGACAACTTTTTTTCCACTACGCTCAAGCAAGTTATACACCTCATGCATATTCTCATTGTTGTATAACTTAAACGGCAACCCAGACAAATCTGATCCATCAATATTAAAATCATGTCCTCTTGAATTACCCGACTGCCACTTGACCGATTTATCAGCCAAATCTCTGTCGAGAGAAAAGATCATCTCTTGTGCTTCAGAAGGGGT
>NZ_JAGFPF010000671.1:0-1054 GCF_025962695.1 Candidatus Symbiopectobacterium sp. NZEC135
CTGTGGAAAGTGAATATGGGTATCGATAAAGCCCGGCAAAATCACTTTTCCGCGATAATCGATCAGCGACCAGCCCGTTTTGACACGCGCTTCACCTTGCTGCCAGGGCACTAAATCGACGATTTTTCCCTTATCAATCAGCAATACGCCGTCTTCAATATAACGGGCATGCTCAACGATCTGCTGCGGATTCTCTGCGGGCGCGACAATATCGAAAAAAGCGCTGCGGATAGCGTAACGGTTGCATACGGTCATGCTGTTTTATCCTGAGTAATAAACGAAGGGTTATTTAATAAACAGCAATTCCCGTACCACAATAAAACCGGCCCGGTGGTCATTTATTTTTTATGATATGCAAACGGTTGCATTTTTAAGCAAACGATTACCTTGTCGGAGCCACGTTATTACACATCGCTGACGCAATAGATCTATTTCTAATAATGCACCATGAAACAGCAAAAATAGCTCCCCATGCCCTTATAAAGTGCATGGTTATGACATTTGATTTGTGTTTTATTTGTCTATTGAACAGGAGGAGAGATCTGTTCACTCAAGATTATCGGCACGTATTGCAAATACCATGAGATGATGAATTAACGGTAAACCAACTCAAGACGCGTTCCAAAGCTCTTTTTGGATATTGACCAACTCATAATATTCGCCCTTTAACCTTGAGAGCGCATCGGGCGTCCCTTGCTCTACAAGAACCCCGTTTTTCATCACAATCACTTTCTCTGCATTCTTAACGGCCCCCATTCTGTGTGTTACCGTTATGGAGGTTTTTCCTTTGGTGCTTTGATAAAAACGCTTAAAGAAATCTGCTTCAATGCGCGGATCCAGTGCGCTGGTGGGTTCATCTAAGATAACAATGCCACTGTTCGATGAATATAATGCCCTGGCAATAGCAAGCCGTTGCCATTGTCCGCCAGACAGGTCCGTCCCGGAAAACTCTTTCCCCAACAGATCGGTATAATCTACTCCTGCGGGTAATGTAAACCCTGCCTGCAAACACACACGTTCTAGCGCCTCTCTGTTACCCCCATTAGCCACATCC
>NZ_JAGFPF010000673.1:0-1053 GCF_025962695.1 Candidatus Symbiopectobacterium sp. NZEC135
TGCATGGACGGGAAGTGTGGCTATCGGAAGGTCGACTCTCTATTGGTGAGCGGGAATGCGATCTGTGCATCCCTTTGCGGGCCGCAAGTCGCATCGAACTGACGATCGCTGACGGGCAACTCTATGTCAACGCGGAAAAGGTGTCGGTGCGGGTAAATGGCCGCCGCCATGCACAGCAGCATCCGTTACCGTTGCAGGGCGTCTTGGAGGCGGCAGGGTTGGCGATGGCATTTGGGCCGCAGCACGCAGATCTTGCTGGTTGTTGCTTGCCGGTTCGCCGGTTTTCAAGCGGCTGGGTGCTGGTGCCAGGCATGCTTATGCTGATCGTTGCCCTACTGTTTTTCTCCGTGGAATGGGCCCCGTCACCCTCGACGGCGGCACCTGTAACGGTGGACGCGCTGTTGCAGCAGACCGGGTTGACGCAGCTCGTGGCGCAATGGCAGCAGGATGGCGTGCTGCATCTGTCCGGGTATTGCGAATCGAGCGATACGTTGACGCCATTGTGGGTTGCGCTGCAATCCCACGATATTCGTTACCAGGATAACGTGATTTGCGCCGATCAACTGGTCCGGAACGTGAAAGATGTGCTGATTCAGGCGGGATACACCCAGGCTCAGGTTGTCAGCCGGGGGCAGGGCAACGTTGCGATCGATGCGGATATTCATATGGGAGAGCAGTGGGCGGCGGTTCAGCCGCTGTTGGCCGACATTCCGGGATTACGGCATTGGCAGATAGAAAACGCCTACGACGAGATCGCGAATGCGCTGATCGGCGCGCTGCTACAGCAAGGGTTAGCCGGCAAGGTGAATCTGACGAGTGCGGGGCCGCGTTTCATCTTAAGCGGCGTGTTGAACGCGCAGGATAAGCAGACTTTGACGCAACTGATGCAGGAGATGCGAGCGAGCTATCCAAGCGTGGCGCTGAGCTATCAGGATGTTCCCCTATCCAGTGAGTTTTCCAGGCAGTTGCCAGCGCCTGTCACTGGCATTGTTCATAGCCGTCGCGGCGATTATCTGGTGCTGGGTAATGGCGATACCTTGTCCATCGGCAGCC
>NZ_JAGFPF010000672.1:0-1053 GCF_025962695.1 Candidatus Symbiopectobacterium sp. NZEC135
CGTCTATGTGCTGTTTGCCACGGCATTGTTCACCAGCGGTGGGCAAAATCTGGTATTCGGACTCTATTTGGTGGGTATTTTTGCCGCTATCGCCACCGGCTTTATGCTGAAAAATACCGCGTTACAGGGCGATGCCTCTGCGTTCGTCATGGAGATCCCACCGTACCATTTACCGGGGCTGCGCAGCGTGCTGATTCGTACCTGGGATCGACTCAAGGGGTTTATTCTGCGTGCAGGCAAGCTGATTGTCGTAGTGGTAACCGTGCTCAGCTTTTTCAACTCCATGGGCACCGATGGTTCGTTTGGCAATCAGGACAGTGATAAATCGGTGCTTTCTTCCATCGGGCAGAAAATTGTTCCGGTATTCGCCCCGATGGGGATAAAAGCGGAAAACTGGCCTGCCGCTGTCGGTGTTTTCACCGGCATCTTTGCCAAAGAAGCGGTGGTGGGCACGCTGGATTCACTGTATGGCGCGATGGCTGACAGCCAGTCCGGCGAGCCGGAAGAAGACGCAGCGTTTAATCTGGGCGACAGCGTGGTTGCCGCGCTGGCTACCATTCCGGAGAATTTTGCCAAACTCGGTGGCGAGCTTCTCGATCCGCTGGGCATCAACGTTGGCGATTTGAGCGATACCGCCACCGTGGCAGAACAGAACGAATTTTCCGTCTCATCGCTGGATATCATTGTGCACCTGTTCGATGGGCGCTTAGGCGCAGTGGCCTACTTACTGATGGTTTTGCTGTATGTGCCCTGCGTCGCGGCATTGTCGGCCATCTGGCGCGAAGTGGGCACGGCATGGGCCCTGTTCTGTTTCGTGTGGACTATCGAGTTGGGCTATGGCGCAGCGGTACTGGTGTATCAGGTGGGTCGGTTTGCTAACCATCCCCTTTATTCTGCCTCTGCTATCGCGGTGGTGCTGGCCGTGTGGGCGCTTACCGTGTTTTTCCTGCGCCGCAACGGCAATTTGAGGCAGCAATCTGCGGTGGTGCGAGCAGCGTAAACCCATGGCCGTGCGGGTCAGGAGGATGAAATGACACTGATTGAACTGCGCAA
>NZ_JAGFPF010000674.1:0-1052 GCF_025962695.1 Candidatus Symbiopectobacterium sp. NZEC135
AATTCCTACTAAGGTCGCCCGATGACGCCAGAATCCGTAATGGCTTTAGGCTATGAAGCAATGAAGGTCGCACTGGCACTCGCAGCCCCACCGCTGCTGTCAGCGCTGTTTAGCGGCCTGATTATCAGTCTGTTACAGGCGGCAACCCAGATCAACGAAATGACGCTGTCCTTTATCCCTAAAATTCTGACGGTGTTTTTCACACTGGTGATTGCGGGACCCTGGATGCTTAGCTTGATGCTGGATTACATGCGCACGCTGTTCGGCCAACTGCCAACGATCATCGGCTAGCCATGCTGACGCTTGATAGCACACAGTGGGAGATCTGGGTCAATCAGTTCCTGTTGCCCCTGATACGCATTCTGGCGTTAATCACCACCTGCCCGGTGTTCAATGAGCGTGCAGTTCCGGCTCGCGTGAAGATCTGCCTCGCCGTTGTGATTACCCTGCTGGTCGCCCCCTACTTGCCCGTCAATACCACACCGATATTTTCTGTTGGCGGTATCTGGATCATTATTCAACAGTTACTTATCGGCGCTGCGCTCGGATTCACCATGCAATTGTCCTTCGCCGCGGTCAGGTTATCGGGAGAGCTTATCGGTATGCAAATGGGGCTGGCCTTTGCCACCTTTTTTGACCCCACCGGTGGGCCGAACATGCAGGTACTGGCACGCTTTCTCAATATCCTGGCGATGTTGCTGTTTATGGCATTCAACGGCCATTTATGGATGATCTCACTGATTGCCGACAGCTTTTATACCTTGCCAATCAGTACTGCACCGCTCAGTGGTGATGGTTTTCTGGGACTGGCCCGGGCAGGAAGCATGATATTTATTAACGGCATGATGCTTGCCCTGCCGCTGATTACACTGCTGCTGGCACTCAATATCTCGCTCGGTTTGTTAAACCGCGTTGCCCCTCAGCTCACCGTGTTTGTGATTGGTTTTCCACTGACATTAAGCGTGGGAATCATGACGCTCGGTATGCTGCTTTTCCTGTTAGCCCCTTTCACCGAACACCTGTTCAGTGAAATCTTCAACGTTCTCGCTGAC
>NZ_JAGFPF010000675.1:0-1052 GCF_025962695.1 Candidatus Symbiopectobacterium sp. NZEC135
ATTGTCTGCTGTGTCATCTCTCGGGTTCCTTTTCTCAGGGCCACGCTCCCTGTTAACAGAGAGGGGTTATCAAGGGGCGAAATTTTCAACCAACAGAATTAAGCGTAATCCAATTACATTAAAAATCAAAAACGATTTCCATTTTTATTAAATAAACAATTTATCATTCTGATTTACATGAATAAAAACATGAAAAAATCAGGGAAATGATTTTCAACAGAAACGAGCAAGCATAAAAAAGGGTGCCAATAGGCACCCTGAGTAAAACGGCAGGAGGTTCTTAGTCCAGCGTTGGATTCATACGACGCAGATCGAACGGTGTGATCTGATAGACGCAATAGTTGAGCCAGTTAGCAAACAACAAATGCCCGTGGCTGCGCCAGCTCGCTTTTGGCGCGTTCTCAGGATTGTCGTCAGGGAAATAATTCAACGGTACGGTCGGGTTCAAGCCCGCATCGCGGTCACGAAAGAATTCGCTGGCAAGGGTATGCGCATCATATTCAGGGTGTCCGGTGACGAACACCTGACGCTTATCTTTACTGGCAAACAGATAAGCACCGGCCTCATCAGACTCAACCAGAATATCTAAATCGGCGTACTGACGAATAATATCCGTGGGGAAATCAGCGTAGCGCGAATGGGGGGCCAGGAAGGTTTCATCAAAACCACGGGTAAGCAACGCATGCTGCTGCACCGTGTGATGCGTATACACGCCAGAAAGCTTCTTGCTGCGGGTCATTTTCGGAATGCCATACAGCAGATTTAATCCAGCCTGCACCGCCCAACAGACAAACAAGGTAGACGTCACATGATCCTTTGCCCAATCAATCACTTTTGCTATCTGTGGCCAGTAAACCACATCGCAGAAATCCACCAGACCCAGCGGCGCACCGGTGACAATCAGACCATCGAAGTTCTCGTTCTCAATATCCTCGAAGTCACAGTAAAAGTTATTGAGATGTTCAGTAGGCGTGTTTTTGGACTCACGGCTATCAATGCGCAGCAGTTGGATATCGATCTGCAACGGCGAGTTGGAGAGCAGGCGCAGGAAC
>NZ_JAGFPF010000676.1:0-1051 GCF_025962695.1 Candidatus Symbiopectobacterium sp. NZEC135
CATCGAGGTTTTTTCCCTGCCAGACACCGGCGCTTTCCAGTGAGTCGCCGCGAAAGGTCAGTTGACCATCGGTGGTCAGATTGCCCGTGCCACGGTAGTTGCCTTGCAGCGTTACGCCTTCGCTGGCAACAATGTTACCGCTGTTGAGCAGGCTATTGGCCGTCAACCCACTCTGACCTTGGCTGGAGATCACGCCGCTGTTGTCGATCAGCGCGGCGGCCAGTTGGCTGGAGCCACCAGAAATCAGGCGGCCTTGATTATGTAATGTGCTGTGCGGATCGGCAGCGAGATCCATCGTCAGCGCGCTGTTACCCTGAATGCGTCCGCTATTGGTGACGCGCGCGGCGCTGAGCAGCAGGCGATCGGCTTGCCATTCCCCCAGATTGGTGACGTCAGCGGCATGCAGCGTCGCCACGCCCTGCGACAGCAGTTTGCCGGTTTGCTGATTGTTCAGCCCACCTTGCACATCCAACGTTAACGCAGCGAGTCCGAGGATCTGCCCCGCGTTATCCATCTGCTGCGCATCCATGTGCAGGCGCTCTGCCTGCACCGTGCCCTGATTATCCAAACGCGCGGCCTGAATGACGCTTTCGCCCTGCGACAGCCATTTACCGCTGTTTTTCACCTCAGCCACAATCGCCAGCGTCAGTGCATCAACGCCGAGCAGCGTACCGCTATTATCCAGCGTATCCGCGTGGAGGGTCAGCGTTTGTGCTTCCAGCGTGGCAGCTTGCTGCACCTGCCCAGCATCGACGCGCAGCGCGCCCTGTCCGCTGATCAAACCGCGATTATTCAACTGCGATTGCAGGTGCAGATAACCGTTTTGGGTGGCAACAATATTGCCGTCGTTAGCGAATGCGTTTGCATCAAGCATCAGCTGACGGCCAGCCAGCGTACCGCTATTGTAAACATCCCCGAGCACGTGCAATTCCAGCGCGGTTGCGCCGGTTACCTTGCCATCGTTGAGCAGATTGAGCGCATCAACACCGAGCCGTTGACTGTAGAGCGTGCCGCTATTTTCAAGATCCTGCGCGACGGCCAGCGCCAACTG
>NZ_JAGFPF010000677.1:0-1050 GCF_025962695.1 Candidatus Symbiopectobacterium sp. NZEC135
CATTACCTTACCGCTGCGTATCTGGCGAAAATTCCTGTTCTGGATGCCAAACCGCCATAAGGACAAACTGCTTGGTGAGCGCCTGCGTCTGGCGTTGCAGGAATTGGGCCCGGTGTGGATCAAGTTCGGCCAGATGATGTCTACGCGGCGCGATCTTTTTCCACCAGAGATTGCCGATCAACTCGCTATCCTTCAGGATCGCGTCGATCCTTTTGACGGCAAACTGGCCCGTGAACAGATCGAACTCTCCATGGGTGGCATTCCACTCGAAAGCTGGTTTGATGATTTTGAGATAGTGCCGCTGGCTTCTGCGTCCATCGCACAGGTGCATACCGCGCGGCTCAAAACCAACGGCCAGGAAGTGGTTATCAAGGTGATTCGTCCTGATATCCTCCCCGTCATCAAGGCGGATATGCGGCTGATGAACCGTTTGGCGGGCTGGCTGCCGATGCTGTTGCCGGATGGGCGGCGTCTGCGCCCGCGTGAGGTAGTGCGCGAGTACGAGAAAACCCTGCTTGATGAATTAAACCTGCTGCGTGAAGCCGCGAATGCCATTCAATTGCGCCGTAACTTTGACGGCAGTCCGATGCTGTATATTCCTGAAATTTATTCAGATTATTGCAGGGAAAACATGTTGGTCATGGAGCGTATCTACGGTATTCCGGTCTCAGACGTTGAGGCGCTGAAAGCCAACGGTACCAATATGCCGCTGCTGGCGGAGCGTGGCGTGCAGGTGTTCTTTACTCAGGTGTTCCGCGACAGCTTCTTCCATGCCGATATGCATCCGGGCAATATCTTTATCAGCGAAGAACACCCGGAAGATCCGCAATATATCGGTATCGATTGTGGCATCGTCGGGTCGCTGAACAAGGAAGATAAGCGCTATTTGGCCGAAAACTTCATTGCCTTTTTCAACCGCGACTATCGCCGCGTTGCTGAACTGCATGTGGATTCCGGCTGGGTGCCTGCCGACACCAATGTTGAAGAGTTTGAATTTGCGATTCGTACCGTGTGCGAACCCATTTTTGAAAAGCCATTGGCAGAGATCTC
>NZ_JAGFPF010000678.1:0-1047 GCF_025962695.1 Candidatus Symbiopectobacterium sp. NZEC135
TCCGCATGCCCGAACCGCATGCAAGTTCACTCCATTCGTCAGGAAACGCCCGACGTCTGGACGCTTTCGCTGATTAACCACGATTTCTATCCTTATCGTCCGGGGCAGTACGCGCTGGTTTGCATTGCCAACAACCCTGACACCCTGCGCGCCTATACCCTGTCGTCAACCCCAGGGTTAAGCCCGTTTATCACGCTGACGGTACGGCGGTTGGAAGATGGCACCGGTTCAGGCTGGCTGACGCAGCAGGTCAAACCCGGTGACTATCTGTGGCTTTCCGATGCACAGGGCGAGTTTACCTGCGTCGATGCGGGCCATGCCGAGCAGGAACGTTATCTGATGATGGCCGCAGGCTGTGGCGTGACGCCCATCATGTCGATGAGTCGCTGGTTGTTGGCAAACCGTCCGAACGTTCACTTGCAGGTGATCTTTAATGTCCGCAACCCGCAGCAGGTGATTTTCGCCGCCGAGTGGCAGCGCCTGACAGAACAGTATCCATCACAGTTGACGCTGACGTTGGTCGCCGAGTTTGACGCCGAACCCGGTTTTCTCGCAGGAAGGTTAACACCTGCGCTGCTGAACCAAGAGGTGCCGGATCTGGCACAGCGTATCGTCATGACCTGTGGCCCGGCCCCGTATATGCAGCAGGTTGCCGCACTGGTTGCCGATGCTGGCGTCCCCACGACACGCTTCTACAAAGAGCAGTTCCAGATTGGCGCTGAATCATTGGAAGAGGACGGTGAACAGCTGACGCTGACCATTCGCCAACCGCTTAATACGCTGCGTGTGCCTGTTGGTATCAGCCTGTTAGCCGCGTTGGAAAGCAATAAAATACCGGTTAATGCCGCGTGCCGCGCAGGTGTCTGCGGCAGTTGCAAAACCAAAGTGCTTTCCGGCGATTACACCACCAGTAGCACCATGACGCTGACGGCAGAAGAGATTGCACAAGGCTATGTGCTGGCGTGCAGTTGCCAACTGCACGGGGACACGGTGTTGGCGTAACGCCCAGCCAGGGCATCACGCACCAACGTTAAGGCCACCAGACAC
>NZ_JAGFPF010000679.1:0-1047 GCF_025962695.1 Candidatus Symbiopectobacterium sp. NZEC135
TCCGCACAGCAGATTGATAATGCGGGCTTGTGGCAAGCGGGCACGCTACAGATCGATGGTGACGCTCTGGAAAACAGCGGGCTGCTGGCCGGGCTCAATGGCATGACGCTCAAGGTTGATCAGTTGCGCAATCAGGGAGAGCTGTTCTCGCAAGGCAGCATCAACGGCACCGGCACGCGCTTTGATAACGCAGGGCTGTTGACCGGGCTGAGCGGTTTCGAACTCCGCTACAGCGATCAAATCAATAACCTGAGCAATGCCCGTTTATTGAGCGGTGGCGACGGTGTGCTGAGCACCGGACGCTTTAGCAATCTGGGGCTGTGGCAGTCGGACGTATTGCATTTAACCGCACAACAGGCGGAAAACTGGGCGCAACTGCTCGGGGTTAATCAGGCCGATATATCCCTGAGTGGGGATTTTGTTAACAACGGTACCGGTGAAGTGGCGAGCGGCGGTGCGCTGACGTTAGCGGCCAACGCGGTAGACAATGCGGGCACGGTTCAGGGCCCAGTCCACACTGGGTGGCACGCTGAGCAATGCCTCCGGCGCAGTCATCAGCAGTGACGGTACGCTGCGCGCTGACGCAGCGGCAATCGACAACCGGGGTACGATCAGCGCGGCCACTGTCGATCTGCACGGGGAAACGCTCAACAACGCCGGGCTGATTCAGGGCAGCGATGACGTGACGCTGGCCGGGCGTACTACGCTCACCAACCAGACACCGGGCCAAGTGCTGTCCGGCGGTAATGCCACGTTAAGCGCGAATCTGCTCAACAACCTGGGGTATCTGCAAGCGCGAGAATTGGCGGTGCAGAGTCAGCAACTGACGCAGCAGGGCCAGATGGTGGCACAGGAAAAACTCAGCCTGCATATCCCTCAGTGGCGTAATCAGGGCACGCTACAGGCGCAGCAGTTGGAGATCGTTGCCGATCAATTGGAAAATCAGGGCACGCTGCTCGGTTTAACCCAACTGGCGCTGCATACACAGCGTTTGACCAACCTGCAAGGCGGCAAAATCTTCAGCGCACAGGATCTGCTGCTCGACAC
>NZ_JAGFPF010000067.1:0-20887 GCF_025962695.1 Candidatus Symbiopectobacterium sp. NZEC135
CTGCTACAGCATAGCCAGCCGACGCACGCCGTCGCGGTGTTTGATGATGAACAACGCGCCGACAGTTGGCGGCACCAATTGCTACCCGACTACAAAGCAGGCCGCCCGCCCATGCCAGAGAATCTGGCGCTTGAACTGCCGCAAATCCGCCAGACGCTGGTATCAATGGGTATCCCCTGCTGGCATACGCCGGGTAATGAAGCCGATGATTTGGCAGCAACACTCGCCACAAAAGTCGCCCACGCCGGTCATCAAGCGACGATTGTCTCAACCGACAAGGGCTACTGCCAACTGCTGGCCCCCACCATTCAGATTCGTGATTATTTTCAAAAGCGCTGGTTAGATGTGCCGTTTATCGCCCAGGAGTTTGGCGTTTCACCGCAGCAACTGCCTGATTTTTGGGGGTTGGCAGGCATCAGCAGCAGCAAAATACCCGGCGTGGTGGGGATTGGCCCCAAAAGCGCCAGTCAGTTGCTTGCCCAAGCAGGAACCTTGGAGCAACTTTACCAACAGTTGGACGCTGTACCGGAAAAATGGCGACGCAAGCTGGGATCCCAGCGCGAAATGGCCTTTGTCAGCCGTCAGGTAGCGACGTTACGCACGGATTTGGCACTGGAGGGGAATTTACAGCAGTTACGGCTGACGGCGGGGAAGTAAACGCGCCGTTCTTCCCGAACGACGCGTTAATACCTCATACTGCTGCCATCAGCGCTCGTCGCGCCGCCCCGGCACCGCGCCCCATATACGCCGCGCGTGTACCGTCACCTCTTCGCGGTCGTGATACAGTTGGCGAGCACGAATCTCAAAATTAATGCCATTCTCGCTCAAGCGCTCGCTCAGCAACGCCATATTTTGCGTCACTTCCTCATAGCGTTTTTTCATGGGTAGCTTGAGGTTGAATATCACTTCACGGCACCAGCCTTTCACCAGCCAGTCGGCCATCAGGTTAGCCACTTTCGCCGGTTTCTCCACCATATCGCACACCAACCAGGTGATGTTGTTACGCGGTGGTTCAAAACGAAAACCATCCACCGTATGGTGCGTCACCTGCCCGGTATCCATTAGGCTTTGCGCCATGGTGCCGTTATCCACGGCATGAACCATCATGCTGCGCTTCACCAGTTGGTAGGTCCAACCGCCGGGGCACGCCCCCAAATCCACCGCAAACATGCCGCTTGCCAAACGCTCATCCCACTCATCCGCCGGAATGAAGACGTGGAACGCCTCTTCCAGTTTCAACGTAGAACGGCTCGGCGCATCCGAAGGGAATTTCAGGCGCGGGATACCCATATAAAACGGCGAATGGTTATTGCTGTAGGAATAGCCCACATAGCAATGCCCCGGGGCAATAAACAACACATGGATAACCGGACGAGAGGCCTTTTCATAGGGCAACAGAATGCCGTTTTCTTTCAAGGCGGCACGCAAAGGCACGGTAAACTTGCGGCAAAATTTCAGCAGTTCTTTGCTTTCATTGGTGTCCGGTACTTCAACGCGCAGTTCTCCAGCCCGTTCAATCGCGCCGGTCAGCATACCCACAATCGGGGTAATACGATCTTCCGGCGGCAAGTCGCGCAGTAACTCACCGCACACGAACCATTGACGGGCAAAAACCAAGGTATCAAACGGCAATGTTTTGATTAAGCGATCGGCATCTTCATGCTGATAGCATTCATACATCACATAGCCACAATTTTCTTTAACCCTGGCGAAGCCAAAAACCTCGTGTGCGGTGGCTTTTTCCGTTATCTCTGCCGCACACTCTTTTTCGAAACCGGGGCGGCAATATAAAATTACCTTATTCATTACTTTTCGCCTTTCTTGTCTGGCGCAGCACGCCAATCAACATCAATACCCATCCGGTCAGGAAGAAGAGACCGCCAACCGGCGTGACAAACGCCCAAAACCGCAGGTGCGACAGCGCCAGACAATAAAGACTGCCGCTAAACAGCACAGTGCCAAGTGCCAACGCAATGCTGCTCCAATAAAACCACAGATTACGGCGCTGGCGCATCAATACCGACAGCGCCAGAATCGCCAGCGTATGAAACGCCTGGTATTCAAGCCCGGTTTTTAGCCAGGCCATTTCGGCAGCACCCAGCGATTTGCTGAGCACATGTGCACCAAAGGCGCCTAACGCTACAAACACAAACCCGCTGATCGCAGAAAACATCAGCATAAAACGACTGTTCATCGTATTTTCCACAGTAAATCAATTAAATACGCCACATATCAACGTGTGGCATTGTCATAGCGGAAACGAAACTTCTCTTGCTCGCTTGCCGCGCGCGCCAAAATCCAGTGGCGAAAGGCGGCTATTTTACCCAGTTCAGCCTGACTGTCATGACAAACCAGATAAAAAGCATTTTTACTGACCAAAACGTCATTAAACGGGCACACTAACCGACCCGCTTCAATCTCGGTCTGGGCCATCACGTTATTTGCCAACGCGACCCCCTGCCCGTGGATCGCCGCCTGCAACACCATCGCACTGTGGCTGAATATCGGCCCTTGTTGCACATTAATCTGCACGCCAAGCTGGCGAGTGTAGGCCAACCAGTCGCGGCGAGACGCGTCATGCAACAACGTGTGCCCTACCAGATCCTGCGGCGTTTTAAGCGGATGTTTGCCCGTTAGCAATACCGGAGAGCAGACGGGCAACAGGTACTCGGCATAGAGTTTTTCCACGCGCAACCCATGCCAGTTGCCACGCCCGTAAAAAATCGCCACGTCCACATCATCTGACAGGCGATCTTCCTGGCGATCTACCGCCTGAATTCGCACATCAATCCCCGGAAACTCCGCATTAAAACTCGATAATCGCGGTACCAGCCAATGGATGGCGAAGCTGGGCAACAAACTGACCGTCAATGCCCCTTTGGCACTGCGTGACTGTAACTTGCGCGTCGCCTCATTGAGGGAAGAGAAGATCTCTTTTATATCAAGATAGTAGCTTTGTCCCTCTTCCGTCAGCAGCAAAGAGCGATTGCGGCGACGAAACAGCTTGAGCCCCAAAAAATCCTCTAATGATTTGATTTGATGACTGACAGCAGCCTGTGTGACAAACAGTTCCTCCGCCGCTTTGGTGAAGCTGAGGTGGCGGGCGGCAGAATCAAATACGCGCAACGCATTGAGCGGAGGGAGTCGCTTTGACATAGGGTAATGTTCTTCTTTTTCCTAAGAGGTGCACGGAGGCAGCACCGTTCCAGTCATTAGTTTTTTTTATCCGAGACATTATAATTTGTCCGTTGAGGATGCACCAGCAAATACCTATATTAGCGCCACTTCCTTGAGCCGGAACGAAAGGTGCGGCAGGCGTTTCCTGAAGTGCTTTTGGCTTGTGGTTGTGATGTTGTGTTTGCTATTTATTGTCTGCTTTTCAGACATGGTAGCCAAGGCTACCTTTCACTTCCTGTACATTTACCCTGTCTGTCCATAGTGATTTTTATGTGGCACCGCTTTTTAGCGGTGCTTTTTTTTTACCTGACAGGCAGCAAATCTTCATATGCCAGAAATGACAATTCCCGCGCTGGCATTTCAGACTTGCCTTACCGAATAAGTAAGCAACGAAATGGCAGTGCGGGAATCGAGACACAGGTTACACCGGAGGAAAACTATTTGGCTTGCACCATTTCCTTCAGGTTATCACGGTTGATCTGCTGCTCATGGCCGTAGGCATCGACGTAGCTGATCATTCCGGTATCCTCATCCACTTTCGGTTTCCCTTCCGCGACAATGGTTCGCCCGTCGTTGGTGTGCAGCACATAATTACTCGAACAGGCAGTCAAAGAGAGTGCGGCCATCGCAATGGCAATAATTGCTATTTTATTCTTCATAGTGTACTCCAAGTAAATTTTTAAGTTACTTATTTCGCTACTAACGAACGATAGTTCCGTTTATCAACACTGTTAAGACTAGCAAAATCATTTCAATATGCGTTTAAGGATCGTCCTAAAACTTGTTTCCCCGTGAAAAATGCGACAGGATCGTCTGCCAGAAGAGGAACACCATGACAGCATTCAATCCCGCAACCTTTCGTAATGATTTCCCTGCGCTCGCGCAATCCGGCGTTTATCTGGACAGCGCGGCAACGGCGCTCAAACCCCAGCCGGTCATCGATGCCATCTCGCAGTATTACACCGCCGAGACCGGCAATGTGCACCGCAGCCAACATGCTCACGCACAGCGGGTGACAGCGCGGTTCGAGCAGGTTCGATGCGCGGTAGCCGCCCTGCTTAACGCTGACGATCCGCGTTGCGTCGTGTGGACACGCGGAACGACAGAAGCCATTAATCTGGTGGCACAAAGCTATGCGCGTCCTCGTTTGCAGCCGGATGATGAAATCATCGTCAGCGAAGCGGAGCACCACGCCAACCTCATTCCCTGGCTGATGGTGGCACAGCAAACCAGTGCGCGCGTCGTTAAGCTGCCGATTGGCGCAGATGCGCGGCCTAACCTGGAAGCATTAGCCGATCTGATCACCCCACGCACGCGGCTGCTGGCACTGGGCCAGATGTCCAATGTGACAGGGGGCCAACCCGATCTGGCGAAAGCGATCGCGCTGGCACATCAGGCGGGAGCCGTGGTGATGATCGACGGCGCACAAGGCATTGTGCACAGCGCACCGGATGTACAAGCGCTGGATATCGATTTTTATGCTTTCTCCGGCCACAAACTTTTTGGCCCGACCGGTATTGGCGTGTTGTACGGTAAGGCCGACCTTCTAGAATCCATGCCGCCCTGGCACGGCGGAGGGAAAATGATGAGCGCGGTCTCTTTTGATGGATTTACACCGCAGGCCATTCCTCAGCGATTTGAAGCGGGCACCCCGGCGATTGCCGAAGTGCTCGGATTAGGGGCCGCGCTGACATGGATGCAAGGCTATGACTGGCACGCTGCGGAGCACTATAGCCAAGGGTTAGCCCAGTTGGCGGAGCAGCAGTTAGCGCGTTTCCCCGGTTTTCACTCACTGCGCAGTCCCAACGCGACCATCCTGTCGTTTACCCTGACCGATGTACATCCGAACGATCTGGCAACGCTTCTTGCAGAGCAGCAGATTGCCGTTCGCGCCGGGCACCATTGTGCTCAACCGTTATTTACGGCACTTGGATTCGATGGTGCCGTGCGCGCCTCTTTCGCGCCGTATAATAACGAGCACGATGTCACTGCGCTGGTAACAGCGGTTGGCAATGCGTTGGATTTACTGCGAGATTGATTGACGAACAATGGAACCGGCTTACACCATGACAGAGCATCCCATGACCGAGCACACCGCTCATCCTTTTGGCAGTGCCATCACAGCAGAGACCTTACAACACACCTTCGATGCCTGCCGCTCGTGGGAAGAGCGTTATCGGCAATTGATCCTGCTAGCCAAACAGCTTCCTGCTCTGCCGGAAGCGTTGAAAAACGACACCATCGCCCTGTCTGGCTGTGAAAATCGCGTCTGGCTGGGCTATGAGAAACAGCAGGATGGTCGATTGCACTTTTACGGCGACAGTGATGGGCGAATCGTGCGCGGTTTGTTAGCCGTGTTGCTCACGGCGGTAGAAGGCAAACAGGCTGCCGATTTGTTAGGGCAAGATCCGTTGTCCCTGTTTGACCAACTCGGCCTGCGCGCACAGCTCAGCGCCTCACGCGCCAGCGGATTGTCCGCGCTGGCACAGCGAATTCAAGCGATCGCAGCACAAACGCGGTAACACAGCTTACTCGGCCGCGTACTACGCTCCGCGCGCCGCCTTCGCCATCATTTTCTTTAACGCGTGGGAGACCGCGACAAAACCAAAGGTCGCGGTCACCATGGTGGCAGCACCGAAACCGGAGGCGCAATCCATGCGTTTTACCCCCTCCGCTGTACTGCGCGATGCGCACACCGAGCCATCTGCCTGCGGGTACATCAACGGTTCATCAGAAAACACGCAGTCGATGCCTAAGCGACCTTTGCTGTTCTTGACCACGTTGAAATCGTGTTTTAGCCGCTCGCGCAGCTTGGCCGCCAGCGGGTCCTGAATGGTTTTGGCAAGATCTACCACGCTGATGCGTGTCGGATCGATTTGCCCGCCCGCCCCACCGGTGGTCACGACCGGGATTTTATAACGACGACAGTATGCCAGCAGCGCCGCTTTCGGGCGCACGCTGTCAATCGCATCAATTACATAGCTAAAGCCGCGATTGAGATACTCCGCCACGTTATCCACCGTGACGAAATCATCTACGCAGGTGACCTGGCATTCAGGGTTGATGGCACGGATACGTTCCGCCATCACTTCCGTTTTGGCCTGCCCGGTATGTTCGCGCAGCGCGTGAATCTGCCGGTTGGTGTTGCTGACACAGACGTCATCCATATCAATCAGCGTAATCGCACCAATGCCGGTACGCGCCAGCGCCTCTGCGGCCCAGGAACCTACGCCGCCAATGCCGATAACGCACACGTGCGCCTGTGCGAACAGCGCCAACGCCTGCTGACCGTATAACCGCGCTGTACCGCCGAAGCGTTGCAGATAGGCTTCGGATAACGTACCACTCATGACCACCAACCTCTAACTCTGATAACCGCTGTAAAAAAACAGGCCCGATCATAAAGCGATCGAGCCTGTTGCGCTACTGGTGTGATGAAAATCAGGCGGCCACTACGTCCACCAGGCAGCTCATGGCATTCGGTCCCTGTGTAAGCGGTGAGGTGCCAATATCCAGCGTCAGCACATTGGCATTGCCGGACTGCTCCACCGCATGCCACTCTTTCCGACCGAAACCCGGTTCGAACCAGGCTCCGGTAGACATGATCACCACGCCGGGTGCCACCCCTTCGGTCACGCGAACCCCGGCATAAATGCGACCACGCGCGTTAAAGACTTCCACCTGCTGCGCATCAACAATGCCGCGCGCGTTTGCATCCTGCGGGTGCATGTAGAGCGTCTCTTTCCCTGCGGTTTTGTTCGCCGCCACCTGTGGCGTCGCGGCCAGTTGGCTGTGCAACCGATCCGATGGCTGAATGGAAATAAAATGCAGCGGCCAGCGTTCTGCGGTTTCGGCGCCAAGCCACTCAACGGGCGGACGCCATTCTGGATGCGGGGCAAAATCCTCATAACCGTAACGGGCGATAGTATCGCTGTACAGTTCAATCTTGCCGCTCGGCGTTTGCAGCGGATGCTGTTCCGGGCTATTGCGGAACGCGTCAAAGAACACAAACGGTTTCTCACCCTGCGGCACATCCAGATGTCCGCGCTGCCAAAACTGGTCGAAATCAGGCCATTCCACGCCCTGCTGACGTCCACGACACTCGTCATACAGCGCTTCCAGCCATGCCTGCTCATCACGCCCTTGGGTAAAGGCATCGCCATAACCCAGTCGTTCCGCCAGTTCGCTGAAAATATCATAGTCATTACGCGCTTGATGCTGCGGCGCAATCGCCTGATGCATGGCAAACAGATGGCGATCGCGCGACGATCCGCCCAGATCGTTACGTTCAAGCGTGGTGGTGACTGGCAGCACGATGTCAGCCATCTGCGCGGCGGGCGTCCAGACGATGTCCTGTACGATAACCGTCTCGGGCCTGCGCCAACCTTCAACCAGACGGTTAAGCTGCTGGTGATGGTGAAACGGGTTACCACCGGCCCAGTGAATCAGGTGGATCTCAGGGTAGCGATGGGTTTCGCCCTTGAAGGTATAGAGTTGGCCGGGATTCAGCAGCATATCGGCGATGCGAGCCACCGGAATGGCGCGCCCGGGGTTCTTCACCGAAGGGGATTCTGGTGCAGGCGAAGCGATACGCTCATTACCGACGCCGTTCATGGAGCCATGACCAAAGGAGAAACCGCCGCCCGGCAGGCCAATCTGACCCAACATGGCTGACAGCGCGATCATCATCCAATAGGGCTGCTCTCCGCGATGAGCGCGCTGCACCGAATAGGCGCAGGTGATGAAACTGCGCACGCCTATCAGTTGTCGCGCCAGTCGACGAATGCGCTCGGCGGGAATGCCAGTGATGGCGCTGGCCCACTCCGGCGTTTTCGGCGTGTCATCGGGTTCACCGGTCAGATAGTGGCGTAGCGCATCATAGCCCACGCAATAACGCCGCAGAAAATCGGTGTCATCCGCGCCCAGCCGCTGAATTTCGTAACCGAGCGCCAGCATCAATGCCACATCGGTATTTGGACGAATCGGGATCCACTCCGCCCCAAGAAAGGCCGGGCAATCGTCACGCATCGGGCTGATGTTGATAACCGGGATCTTTTTCTCAGCCAACTGACGCAACGCTGGCTCCAGACTGTGGTACCCCGCCCCACCGGACGCCACCTGCGCGTTTTTCAGCGCCAATCCGCCAAACGCCAGGAAAATGTTGCAGTGTTCTAGCACGCTACGCCACTCGGTTACCTTGCCAGTGAGCGGCTGAAAGGTGCCGATAACGTAGGGCAAAAAGAATTGCGCCGCGCCCCAACTGTAGTTGCCTTGCTGGTCAACAGCACCACCGCCGGAGAAATAGAAACGTCGCACTTGCGAACGCGCATGGTGAAAACGTCCCGCAGAAGACCAACCGTAAGATCCGGCGAACAGGCCGTCCGCTCCGTAACGATCGCGCACGCGCCGGTTCTCTTGCGCGACCAGATCGAGTGCGACATCCCAATCTACCTCAACAAAATCTTCTTTGCCGCGCAGCGCGCCATCGCTGTTTTCACGCTTTTGTAACCAAGAACGGCGCACGGCCGGGCGGCGAATACGCTTGTCGGAATAGACCAGCGGCACGATAGAATCAAGCATCGCGGAAGGTGCCGAATCGCTGGCAAACGGCTCGCAGCGGATCAGTTTTCCGTCCTCCACGACGGCGGTAAAAGCGCCCCAATGCGCCAGATGGGGATAACGCTGAATAGCCATTCGCAACCTCAATACTTTCTCGTGCCACCCTGAATAGCGCGACAACGCAGCCTGGTAAGAAACAACGCCAAAAATGACGTTAAAAAATCGCAAAAACATTGCCACAAAAAACAATGTCACAGTTATAAAAGAAATACCCTAGACACTTCAAGTAGGCGGGTTATGCAGAATATAGCTTTGCTTATGCAGATTTAAACGTTTGTTTAAAACGCACGTTAGGATAGGGTTTAACCTCAATAAGCACAGTCAGCGCGTTTACCCCAGCAACGGACTGTGATTGATTCGCCACCACGCGAAATAATAAATAATTATTTGTTTTATTTGGTTTTTATTAAACAACAAACACCAAAGCCAGGAATTCACGATGACTCACGCACAGACAATCCTTTTATTGATGGCCCGATGTTAGTTTTCTAGTTGGGTTATTTCCCGATCACCGTTATTACCGCACTTTTCCTCTGAATAGCGCGTCGAACGCTTACGCTGTCAGGCGGGTATATCAGCGGAAAAACGCTCACAAAAAACCGCATAATCGACAGGGATAATATCCCTGAAAAATACGGATAAATAACATGAAACATAAAGCGATATTATCTGCGCTGATAATGGCAACCTCATTATTCAGTCTGCCAGGATTAGCCGATACGGCAACGCCGCAACCGGGCGTGACTCCGCAACGCGGCGGCACGCTCAACTTTCTGGCCGAACCCGAACCGCCGGTACTGACCAGTCTGGTCAGTACCAGCGGCGCGGTGATGAAGGTTAACGCTAAAGTGATCGAAGGGTTACTGGATTACGATTTCAACATGAACCCGGTGCCACAGCTAGCGACCAGTTGGTCCGTCAGCCCGGATGGCAAAGAGTACACCTTCCATTTGCGCCAGGGCGTAAAATGGCACGACGGCAAAGACTTCACCTCTGCGGATGTCGCCTTCTCCATTCTCACCGTCAAGCAATATAACTCCCGGGGTAAGGGCACGTTTGCCAACGTCACCGAGGTAAAAACGCCCGATCCTTACACCGCGATCATCGAACTGTCGCAGCCTGCGCCCTATTTGCTGAGTGCGTTTTCAGCCAACGAAGCGCCTATAGTGCCCAAGCATCTCTATGAAGGCACCAATATTCTGTCTAACCCGCACAACACCGCACCGATCGGTACTGGCCCGTTTGTGTTTAAAGAGTGGGTACGCGGCAGCCATATTCTGTATGAACGCAACCCCAACTACTGGGATAAGCCCAAACCTTATATCGATCGTTTAGTGGTAAAAATCATTCCTGATGCCGCCACGCGCACCATTGCACTAGAAACTGGCGCATTGGATCTGGGCAGTGATACGCCTATCCCGATGAGTGAAATTGAGCGCATCAAGAAGAACCCGAAACTGGGCATTGAAACCCGTGGTTATGGCTACAGCCCGACGCAAACCCGTATCGAGTTCAACCTGGATAACCCGTACCTGAAGAACCTCAAGGTGCGTCAGGCGATCGCGCACAGCATCAATCTCGATGTGCTGAAAAAAGTGGTGTGGTATGGCTATGCCTCGAACTCTCCGACAGGGATTACGCCGGAATTGACACAATTCCACGACAACACCCCGTCACCGTACAATTTCGATATCGCTAAAGCCAACAAACTGCTGGATGAAGCGGGCTTCCCACGTCAGGCCAACGGTATTCGCTTCCAGTTGGTGCACGATTTTATGCCTTACGGCGACAGCTTTAAACGCGTCGCTGAATACCTGAAATCCGCGTTGGCCAAAGTCGGTATTGACGTCACCATCCGTTCGCAGGACTTCGCCACCTTTGTTAAACGTGTCTACACCGACCGCGACTTTGACTTCAACAACGGCTCCATTTCCAACCTGTTTGACCCGGCGGTTGGCGTGCAGCGTCTCTACTGGTCAAAAACCTACTCACCGGGCGTTCCGTTTGGTAATGGCTCGCACTACAGCAACCCAGAAGTAGACCGTCTGCTGGAGCAAGCCGCCGTTGAGACCGATCCGGCGAAGCGTGTGGCGTTGTACAAACAGTTCCAACACATCATCGCGACCGAGATCCCGGACCTGAACCTGTTGCAGATCAACCGACTGACTATCTACAACAAACACGTCCACGGCTTTATCACCGGTATTCAGGGTGTGAATGGCAGCCTGGCTGACGTTTGGATCGAACAGTAAGTCATACAACAGTCCCGCGACAGCGGGGCTGTGCTTTTTTGATAGAGGTAGGGCGATGAACAGATTGCAACGCACCCGACGTATTTTGCAACGCACGCTATTGCATGCGCTGCCCACGACGCTCGGCATCGTGATCGTGGTATTTTTTCTGCTGCAACTGGTGCCGGGCGATGCCGCCGACGTGCTGGCTGCCGAGGCGGGCAGCGCCACCGCAGAAACCATGACGATGCTGCGCGCCCAGTTCGGGCTGGATCAGCCTATTCTTTCCCAACTTCTCAGCTATCTTGGCAACCTCAGCCACTTCAGCCTGGGGTTCTCACCCCGTTATAACGCGCCCGTGATGGACCTGATCATGTCGCGTCTGCCCAGCACGCTGCTGCTCATGCTACTTTCACAGACCATCGCTATCGTGGTCGGGATCGCGCTGGGTGCCGTGATGGCGGTATGGGCAGGGAAATGGCCTGACCGACTGCTGTCGCTGCTGGCACTGCTGCTCTACTCCACGCCGGGGTTCTGGATCGGGTTGATGACGCTGATTCTGTTCTCCGTGCAGCTTGATTGGCTGCCGAGCGGCGGCAACATCACCATCGGTGCCGACCTCACTGGCTGGGCCTACGCCGCGGATATGCTGCGGCATGCCATTTTGCCGGTGCTGGCATTGAGCAGCTTTTTTATTGCGATATACGCCCGCTTAACCCGCGCGGCGATGCTGGAAATCGCCCAGCAGGATTTTGTCCGCACCGCCCATGCCAAGGGCCTGACACCGTGGTTTGTCACCGTGCGTCACATTCTGCGCTGCGCGTTGCTGCCGATCACGACCGTCGCCGGTATGCACTTTGGCAACCTGCTTGGCGGCGCTGCCGTGGTTGAAACCGTATTCAGTTGGCCTGGCCTCGGTCGGCTGGCGCTGGAAGCGGTGATGGCTCGTGATTTTAACGTGCTGCTGGGTGTACTGCTGCTTTCCGCCCTGCTGGTGATTGTGGCGAATATTCTGGTGGACTTACTTCAGTCCTGGTTGGATCCGCGCATCAAAGCGCACTGAGTCTGGTCGAAAATAACACCAGAATACAATGAAATAGGTAATTCCTGACATGAGTAACCTTGTTGATGAAAAAGGCCCGGCGCGCCGCACGTTCCGCCTGTCGCCTGAAGTGAACGCCTTTTTGCATAATCCCTCCGGCATGGCGGGGTTGTTGATGCTACTGGCCGTCTTGGTCATGGCATTTATCGCCCCGCTTATCTACCCCGGCGATCCTCTGGATATGGTGGCACAGCCGTTTTTATGGCCCGGGCAGGATCCCCAGTTCCCACTGGGAACGGATTCACTGGGGCGTGACGTAGCCGCCGGTATTGTGCACGGTTCGCAGGTTTCGTTACAGATAGGCTTCAGCGCCGTGCTGGTCAGCCTGGCTATCGGCACCGTCGTCGGTGCATTGGCGGGCTACTTCGGCGGCACCATCGACGATGTACTGGTGCATATCACCGAGCTGTTTCAAACCTTTCCCACCTTCTTACTGGTGGTGGTGCTGGTAGCCATTGGCAATCCTTCGATTGGCCTGATCTCCAGCGCAATCGGCATTGCCTCCTGGCCGACCATTGCCCGTCTGGTACGCGCGGAATTTCGTTCGCTGCGCGCCAGCGATTTTGTACTGGCTGCCCGCAGTCAGGGCTTTTCGTCGCTGCGCATTATCTTTCAGGAAATGCTGCCGAACGCGCTGCCGTCTATCATCGTAACCACCTCGGTGATGGTGGCATCGTCCATTTTGATTGAATCCGCGTTGGCGTTTCTCGGTTTTGGCGATCCTAACCGGGTCAGTTGGGGCAGCATGATCGGTGCCGGGCGCGAATCGCTGCGCACCGCCTGGTTCCTCACTGCCCTGCCCGGCGGTGCACTGGTGCTGACGGTGTTATCACTCAATCTGGTCGGTGATGCGCTTAACGACGCCCTGAACCCCCGTTTGCGCAGGAGAGCCTCATGACGTCGCTACTCACCATCAACGATCTGCGCGTCACCTTTCCCGGTCATGAGGCGGTGCGTGGCTTGAACCTGACCCTGAATGCTGGTGAAACGCTGGCTCTGGTGGGTGAATCCGGTTGCGGAAAATCCGCCACCGCCCTGTCGCTGATGCGCCTGCTACCTGACAGCGCTCGCTTGCAGGGGGAAATTCTGTTTGACGGGCAAAACCTGCTGACGCTGTCCGATGCACACATGCGCCAACGACGCGGCAATCAGATTTCGATGATCTTTCAGGAACCGATGACATCGCTAAACCCGGTGTTGAGCATCGGCCAGCAAATCGCGGAAACGCTGCATGTGCACCAGCAATTAACGCCAGCCGCAGCGCGCAAGCGCGCCATTGAATTGCTGGACCTAGTGCGGATCCCCGAACCGGCGCGGCGCGTTGATGATTACCCGCATAACCTCTCTGGCGGACAGCGTCAGCGCGTGATGATCGCCATGGCCGTTGCCTGCCAGCCGCGTTTGCTGATTGCCGATGAACCCACCACGGCGCTCGACGTCACCATTCAGGCGCAGATTCTGGAACTGCTGGACCGACTGAGACGCGAATTGTCGATGGGGCTGCTGCTGATCACGCACGATCTCGGTTTGGTGTCACAGTGGGCCGATCGCGTGGCGGTCATGTATGCCGGGCAAAAGGTCGAAGAAGCGCCCACCGCACAACTGTTTAGCGCCCCTCAGCATCCTTACACGCGCGGGCTGCTTGGCACTTCGCTGCACATGGATCAGGACATGCATTACCGGGATTCACGCCTGCCGGAAATTCATCATCAGTTGGATGCACAAGGTTCTGCTTTCACACTGATTACACCGCCGCCGTTGGAGCACGGCCCGCGCCAGACCGATCAACAGCCGCTGCTGTCGCTGCGCGATGTCCACACCGAGTACCAGACCGCACAAGGCAAAGTCAGCGCGGTAAATGGCATATCACTGGATATCCATCCGGGTGAAACGCTAGGGCTGGTCGGCGAATCCGGTTGCGGAAAATCGACCCTGTCAAAAACGATCCTGCGCCTGCTGCCCACCTCGCAGGGTAGCATCATTTTTGACGGTGAGGATATCACCCACCACAAGGGGTCGAGCCTGGCGTCACTGCGTCAACGTGTGCAGATGATATTCCAGGATCCTTACGCGTCGCTTAACCCGCGTCACAGCATTCAGCACATTCTGGAAACGCCGCTGGTGGTGCACGGCATGGGGTCGCGTGCCGAACGCCAACGCGCCGTACGCGACATCCTTGATAAGGTCGGGCTCCCCCAACGCAGTCTGGAGCGTTACCCGCACGAATTTTCAGGTGGACAGCGCCAACGCATCGGGATAGCTCGAGCACTGGTGATTAAACCTTCGCTGGTGATCTGCGATGAGCCAGTATCGGCGCTGGATGTGTCCATTCAGGCACAAATTCTCAACCTGCTGGTGGAACTGAAAAACGAGATGGGGCTGGCGCTGCTGTTTATCTCGCACGATTTGGCCGTGGTGCGCTATATCGCCGATAACGTGATGGTGATGCACAACGGCAATTGCGTGGAACAAGGCGACAGTTACCGCATCTGGCATCAGCCGCAGCATCCGTATACCCGAAAACTCATCGATGCAGTACCGGGTGCGACGCCGCGTACTGCACAAGATATCCCAGCGATCACTCACCCAACCGTCCACCTGACAGAGAGACAAACGGCATGAATTTGGGCATTCAAGGAAAAAAAGCATTGGTGTGGGGAGCCAGCCGTGGGCTGGGTAAAGCGGCAGCGCTACAACTGACCCAGGAAGGCGTTGAAGTCACTTTGCTGTCACGCACCGCACAGGCATTACACGAAGCCCAAGAGAGCATTTTGCTGCAAACCGGCGTGCGCCCGCATGCCGTTGTGGCGGATATCACCACAGAAGCGGGCCGACAATCCGCCATTAATGCTTGCCCGGCGCCTGACATTCTGATCAATAACGCCAGCGGCCCAACGCCGGGGGATTTTCGCGAATGGCAAAGACAGGACTGGCTCGATGCGCTCGACAGCATGATGCTCGGCCCGATTGCCATGATACGCCTCACGGTTGATGGCATGGCAGAGCGCGGTTTTGGTCGCATCATCAACATCACCTCGCGCAGTGTCAAGATCCCGCAGTTGGAGCTGGGCTTGTCCAACAGCGCACGTTCCGGCTTAACGGGCTTTGTCGCCGGGTTGGCGCGCACGCAAGTGCACCGCAACGTGACTATCAACAATATTCTGCCCGGCATCTTCGATACCGAAGGCCAATGGCACCATATCCAGTCGTTGAGCGAACAAACCGGGCGTGATTTTTCAGCAATCCACAAAGAGCGGGCGGCCGCGAATCCAGCTCAGCGCTATGGTCAACCCGAAGAGTTTGGTGCCACCTGTGCGTTTCTCTGCTCGCAGCAGGCTGGGTTTATCACCGGACAAAACCTGTTGATTGATGGCGGCAGCTATCCCGGCACTTTTTAAGGAATCATCATGACGCCATCGGTACCCACAACAGAGACGCCGCGCGTCAATAAGGCGACCCTAGACACCTTATTGCCCGAACTGACGGCACTGCGCCGCCAGATTCACCAGCATCCAGAAATCGGTTTTGAAGAGTGGCAAACCGCACGTTTGATTGCGAGCACCTTAACCCAATGGGGCATTGAGGTTACCACCGATATCGGCGGAACCGGCGTCGTCGCCACGCTAAAAGGGCGTTATCCCGGCTCTGGGTGCCTTGGCCTGCGTGCCGATATGGATGCGCTGTATATCCATGAGCAAACCGGGCTGCCTTATGCCTCTGCACACACGGGCAAGATGCACGCCTGCGGCCACGATGGCCATGTGACCATGCTGCTGGGGGCTGCGCGTTATCTGTCGCTACACCCCGACTTTGCAGGCACCGTACACTTTATTTTTCAACCAGCGGAAGAAGGATTAGGCGGCGCACCGGCGATGCTCAACGACGGCCTGTTGGAACGCTTCCCCTGCGATGCCCTTTACGGTTTGCACAACAAACCGGGTGTCCCCCTTGGCACGTTTGCGCTGCGCGCCGGGCCGATGCTGTGCGCCAGTGATACCTGGCAGGTGGTGTTTCGCGGTACGGGAGGGCACGGTGGTTCGGGCGCACACCTGTCTATCGACCCTACGCTGCCCGCCGCGCAGTTTATCAGCGCCCTGCAAACCATCGTCAGCCGTAACGTGCCGGCCATGGAATCCGCCGTGTTGAGTATCGGTCATATTCAGGCGGGTGATGCCAATGCACCGAACGTCATTCCCGACAGTGTGCGCATTAAAGGCACGGGGCGTAGCTATTCCCCCGCCATTCGTGAACTGCTGGCTTCCCGCCTTGAAACACTGGCACAGCATTGTGCCGAGGGTTACGGCGCGCGCGCCGAAGTCACTTATGACTATCAATACCCGGTGCTGGTGAACGATGCCGACGCCACTGACCGTGCGATTCGCGCCGCACACACGGTCGCCAGCGTGAACCCAAACATGACACCGCTACTGGGTGCGGAAGACTTTGCCTACATGCTGGAACAGCGCCCTGGCGCGTTCATGATGGTCGGTAACGGCGATACTGCCGCGCTGCATACGCCGCACTACGACTTTAACGATGACCTGATTCCTGTCGGCGTCCAGTATTGGGCCGCGCTGGTGTATCAGGAGTTGAAAAGCGCCTGAATCAAGGATACTGCCATGACCACAGCGACAAGAGAGAAGCAACCGGAAATCCGTCAGCGCATTCTGCAAGAGGCGATTGCGCGTTTTGCCCATAAAGGCGCTGAACTGACCACTATCCGTGAAATTACTCAGGCCACGCAGGTGAATCTGGCCTCGGTAAACTATTACTTCGGCTCCAAGGATGGCCTGTTGCACGCGGTGCTGGATACCGTACTGGGCCCGCTGAGCGAGGCGCGCGCACAGCTGTTGGATGCTGCCGAAGCTCGCTATGGCGATCGCCCCATTCCTATTGAAGTACTGCTGGATGCGCTGTTGCGCCCATTGGTAAAAACCGCCAAGACTCCCGATGGTGGGCGTATTGTGGTGCGGCTGTTGCAACACTTACGCGCCACACCGGAACACAGCGTCACGTCCTTGCTGTCCGCACAGTTCGACCATATAGCGCATCGGTTTATTGATGCCCTCTCGCGCACCCTGCCACACCTGGCTCGTGCCGAGGTGATTTGGCGTTATGAATTTGCGCGCGGTGCCGCCATGCATGTGCTGACCGATGCCGATCCACGTTCGGGCAGGCTGGCTTTGCTGTCACAAGGGCTGTGCGATAACCGTGATGACGAGCAGGTGCTGGCGCACTTGCTCACCTTCGTCAGCACCGGTTTCTGCGCGCCTTCCCATAATGATATCTCTCACATTCACCGCAGGGAGACGCCGTCACAGGCGTCGTCCGTGCCGTTCTTCACTCCGTCAGGAAATAATGCAGGCTGAAAACCATGAGTAAACTAAAAATTGAAGGCTCCTTTGTAGCGCTGATTACCCCATTCAACGAGGATGGCAGCGTCGATTTCGGCGCATTTGAGACGCTGTTGCAGTTCCAGGCTGAAAACGGTACCTCCGCCGTGCTGATCATGGGCTCAACCGGCGAAGTCTCCATGTTGTCGGCGGAAGAACGTAAGGCCATCATTCACCGCACGGCGAAATTCCGTCAGGGCGACATGAAGATTTTCTTCGGTTGCACCGGTAACAACACTGACACCACCATCGATTATGTGCGCTATGCGCAAGACAATGGCGCAGACGGCGCGATCATCGCCGCACCGGCCTATATCTGCGCACCGGAAAGCGACATCGAAAGCTATTTCCTTGAAGTGGCGGATGCCACCGATTTGCCGCTCGGGATCTACAACAACCCGCCGCGCGTGAAGTCCGATCTGCACTGGACATCGCTGCTGCGCATCTTCAAACATCCGAACTATGTGGTACATAAGGAATCTACCACCCGCGTAGGACAAGTGGCGCAAGTGCTGGCTGGCAACCCGGACGTTTCAGTGATGTGCTGCGATTCCCCCAACCTGGGGCTGGTGGTTCCAACCATGTCACTCGGTGGGCACGGCACCGCCAACATGACGGGCAACATTGCGCCGGCAGAGTTGGCAGAAATCTCACGTCCGTGGAAAAACGGCGACGATGCTGCGCGCTTCCGTACCGCTTACCAACACTTGCTGCCGCTGTTGCACTACACCTATTCGGCCATCAATCCGGTGGCAGTAAAATCGCTGATGAAAGCCATCGGCTTACCGGCAGGCAGCCTGCGTCGACCGCTGCGCGATCTGCAAGGTGATGCATTACAGAACGGTATCCGTATTGTCAACGAACTGGGTCTGAGCCAAAAGTACGGTTTCAAAAGTTAATGATTTAACGCTGCATAAAAAAGCCGCCTGAATAATCAGGTGGCTTTTATTTTATCACTCTACGCTTCATCAGAAGCTATATTGAACCCCGACACGGTATCGGGTTTGGCGATCATCCTTGAGGCCTGATGATTCAGGAACATTCCCTACCGCCACGAAAGGACGCCAGTTTTTATCCCATTTATAACTCAGCTTCACATCATGGCCGAAAGCGTAATTGTCATTATCAGATAATTTTATTCTTGCCGCGTTGGATTTTTGATAATCCAATTCATATTCAAGCGTGTAATCCTTGAGGAAATTATAAGCGATAACCGACGTTAGATTATAACCATTTTCCGATGTTTTATTTGTCGTTCCAATATTATTGCTGTTACGCTTGTAATAAGGGCGATAGCGCAGCGACACCGACAGATCGTTGGTAATATTCGCTTTACCACGCAGGTAGGGACGATAATTGTTGTAGTTAGAGGTAGAGTCTAACGAAAAGCCCGGTTCTAATGAGAAGGTTTTATTGAAGTTATACAGATAGCTGGCGATAACTTCCGTGCCGTTGCTGACACTTTCATTAAACGGTTTGTTAGGGGTTTTATCATTGCTATGCTGCCCCCAGCGAGCTTCCACCGACAAGCCAAAACCTTGCTCAAAACGATGAGAAAACAACAAACGGTCTTTATGATCGCCGCTTGAGGTATCTTTGAATTCGTGACGATAATCGATGGTCGCTGCCAACGTATTGAGCGTAACCAGCGATGTAATTGCCAACGTGACTAATTTTAATTTCATTGTGTTTCCCCGAGAATAATGTTGCATTACTGCTATTATGATGACGTCAACAACTTCGCAGACGAAGGTGATCCCTACCGCGATAAATGACGGCGTATCAAATTGATGCGCCAGAGGAGTGTAACAATAAGTTCATTTTTGCAAACAACGTTATTTTTATTACCTTATTCATAATATGGCATAAGCATTAATAATAAAATAAACCATTGTTCAATAAAAATGCCGGGAACGTTATTTATTCCCGGCATCGTTTAAGAATGCGTTAACGCGAGGCGCTTTGCATTAATAAAGGCGTAGTGCTGAAGGGAGACGCTGCATCATTTTTCAGCACCCAGACGCGACCATAATGGTTGTAATATCCGGCAGCATGGCCGGCCTCATGCCCAATCCCCTGATAGATATCAAAATGCTGGCCTTTGATGGCTCCCCCCACGTCAAGCGCTACCATCATGCGCATCTCGTAACGACCGGTGAATTTCCCTTCGTTGTTAAGCAACGGGACTTCTGCCAGCAAGGCCGTACCCGGCGGGATCAGCGAGCGATCGGAGGCTACAGAGGCTTTGGCAATCAGCGGCACGGCGCTGGCACCCTTCACCGGTGCGGATGACATCGGTTTAAAGAAAACAAAAGAAGGATTCTGCTCCAACAGTTCACGCACAGCATACGCGGAGTGTGTTTCGCCCCAGTGGCGGATTGCCTGCATCGACATCTCTTCTTTAGGCACTTCGCCTCTGTCGATCAACACTTTGCCAATACTGCGATAGGCATGCCCATTCTTGCCGCCATAGGCAAAGAAGGTCAGCGGTCGGCCATCACCGAAATCCACATAGCCGCTGCCCTGCACTTCCATCAAAAAATTGTCCATCAGCGAGTTGGTCCAGGCAAGGACATTGCGTTCGCCCAGCGCACCGGCATAAATGCCCGCGCGATCGGGTAAGCGGCGACTCTTTTTGTTGGGGGCTGGCATACCATACAGCGGGTGTTGGAATTCGCCCTGACGGGTATAACGCGCCTGCACGACCGGCGTGTAATACCCGGTAAACTGCACGTTACCAAAATTATCCACGCCCTCCATTTGCCAGGCATTAAGCCCAAACTGGCTCAGGTTACGCGTGTCGGCACCGGCTTGCATCCAACGTTGAATGGCCTGAAAGATGTCCTGATTACGGGCATACAACGCGGGAGAAGCATTCTTAATCTCTGTCACCTGGCTAACGAAGTCGCCCGCATTAACCGGCTTTCCGGTAGCGTTGGGTTCATTAACGAGCGCAAGCGGCTGCTCAAGTCGCCCATCTTTATACTGCTGCCCACGGTCGGTCGGCCTGGACTGACACCCGGCCAGAATGGCAATCACCACCCCGGTCAGCACATATTTCCCCCAACATACTCTCATTTTCTTTTTCGCTCTCTTTACCGCACGACAAATCAGTAGATGCACAATAACAAAGGCATCTCTATAAGAAAACGCGCCAAATGTCATAACCGCGCCAACAAGGACAAAAAACAACCAAAGTGCAGATAAAATCGGCAGGCGTGCCGCTAAGATCCCTTTTTGCTCAAATAGAGGTTGCATACCCAGCGATGGAGAGTATAGTGCGCATCCACGGACGCGGGGTGGAGCAGCCTGGTAGCTCGTCGGGCTCATAACCCGAAGGTCGTCGGTTCAAATCCGGCCCCCGC
>NZ_JAGFPF010000680.1:0-1046 GCF_025962695.1 Candidatus Symbiopectobacterium sp. NZEC135
ATGTCGATTGCGCGCACTTCACCGTGCAATAACTTGTCAAACTTGTCTAATACGACAAACTTATCAAACTTGTCATTTCTTCCATAAACTTGACATCAACCCGCACCAACTGGCGAGTACACTGCCGGTTTCTCCCTTTCAGGCATAAAAAACGCGTCTGCCTGAAAGGCAGACGCTTGATGTTTCATAGGGATGCTATCAGGCGGTTAAGCCATCTCGCTTACGTTCGGCCACCAACACCACCCCTTTTCGCGATTCGTTAGGGGCAAGGCTCCAGATATCGCTTTCAGGAATACTACGGCCATCGTATCGAATCCGTTCACCGTCGTAGGGCCAGAAAGCATGTTGTTCGGAATCGAAGACAAACACGTCGATACCAACCTCTTTCCGTGCCATACGCGACCATAACGCCTTTCCTCCAGGAAATTGCACGTTATCGCTCACCAGCACAATGCCATCATTGATGAGCGCCTTATACATAGCGCTGGCAACATTGGCATTTCGTTCACGCTTGGTGACGATGACACCTTCTACTTGTGCGTAAGGAGGCAACACAGGTTGCAGATTCTCGTAATAACCAATGACAGCCAAGATTGTTTCGGTTTCGTCATCGCTATTACGGGATTTCAAATCAATCTTTGCGACAACAACATGCCGTAAATCACCATTAACGTCATCAGGTTCACCGTATATCGCGACGGCATGGTGTTGCTCATTGTGGATATAGATATCCACGGCTCGACCATTGACCCCTGTTTCGCCAATTTTTCGGTATTCCCGCGCCACCGTGGCGGGGCTATATGACATTGGAATAACCGCCATATCAAAACTCCCGCTATCATTTAGGATTGGAGACATTGTAAGCATAGCCTGTTGCACATGATTGGAACCTATAATACCAAACATCATGTGCGTTTATTAGCCAATTTACGCCATACCCCCTTTCAAATGACGCCCAGCGCGAGCAACCTCAATAACCGACGGTAAAGCGCGATTTCAGGTGGTTGCCCTGCTCCAGTTCATCCACCAGCGCGACGGAAAAGTCA
>NZ_JAGFPF010000681.1:0-1046 GCF_025962695.1 Candidatus Symbiopectobacterium sp. NZEC135
ATCGTTGGCACAGAGCGTAACACATCGATATCGACCAACTCATTCTTGCTGTTGCCATTGACGTCAACGATGTCGACTTCCACTTGCAGCAGTCCGTCGGAAAGCCCGGAAAGCAGCGAGGGCGGGAATGAGACGCTCCAGGCTCCGCCCGCACCGACGGTAGCTTCCAGCGTGGTGCCTGCGAGGGTGACACTGACTTTGGCACCGAGAGAACTGCCGGTGGCGTGACCGCTGATCACCTGTGTTATCAGTGATTCGGCATAGTTGAGGATACCGTTGTTACCGAAAATATCGTCAACGCCTGCGCCCAGCGTCTGGTTGAGCGCCACGTTACCGGCGGCGTCAGTAATGGTCAGCCCGGTCACCTGCGGGCCATCGGTGGGTGTGGTCAGGTCGACGGTGGTAAAGGGAATCTGCCAGTTTCCATCGTTATCTACATTTACCGGGACGCTGGTGAGCGGGCCCGCCGTCAGCGTTACCGTGGCCCCTTTCTCACCTTTACCACTCAGGATTTGCCCCAGCAGCGCTTCGGCCATCGTGAGGATATTGTTGCCCGCAAAGGCATCGATGGTCAGCAGCGGGATTTCCGTATCGACGATGATATCGAGCGGTGTTGCGTTGGTGGAGTTGCCTGCGGCATCTTTCAAGGTGGCGGTGATGACCTGCGGCCCTTGAGGAAGGTTGCTCAGATCGGCGGTGGGAACGCTAACCGACCAGATACCGCCCGTGCCGCTGCCATTATCGAGCACTTGCGCCTGATAGATTTTCCCGTTCAGCGTCACGGAAACAAAGCGCCCGACCTCCGCAAAGGAGGCGGTACCCGTGATGGCTTGCGCCGTTGCCAGTTCGCTGTTGTCCAGCGTGTTATCCCCGGCAAAGGTGAGGATGGTGACCGTCGGCGCAGTGACGTCGACCTGAACGTTGGTGCTGGCACTGATGAGGTTACCGCCTACGTCGGTGCTTGCGGTTATTTCCACGGTGCCATCGACGATAAAGGCGGCATAAGGTGCAGGAATATCCACGCTCCAGACGCCATTGGCATCGGT
>NZ_JAGFPF010000682.1:0-1046 GCF_025962695.1 Candidatus Symbiopectobacterium sp. NZEC135
TTTGCTCGGTTCTCTTTGTTGGGGAGCCTTTGCCGACACCGTCCAACAGAACACCTCGTTCGCCTTGTTGGGGGAGCCCAAATATCCCGAGGGATTCACGCATTTTGGTTACGTTAATCCTGACGCGCCCAAAGGGGGGAGCATCACGCTCAGCGCGCTGGGAACCTATGACAATTTCAACCGTTTTGCGTTGCGCGGCGTGGCGGCTGAACGTACCGAACGCCTGTACGATACCTTGTTTACCTCATCCGATGATGAGCCAGGCAGCTTTTACCCACTGATTGCACTGCATGCGCGCCACTCTGACGATTTTCGTTGGATGGAAGTGGAGCTGAATCCGAAAGCCACGTTTCACGACGGCTCGCCAATTTTGGCTTCTGATGTGGCCTTCACCTTCACGATGTTTATGACACAGGGTGTTCCGCAATTCCGCGTGGTGTACAAAGGGGTCACGGTGACCGCTGTCGGGCCGCGCACGGTGCGGCTGGAAATGCCTGAACCGGATAAGGAACGGCTGCTGGGGTTGTTAACATTGCCCGTTATGCCTGAGAGTTTTTGGAAAAATCACAGTCTGGCCGATCCGCTGTCCTATCCCCCACCGGCCAGTGGGCCCTATCGCATCACGTCATACCGCACCGGCCAATACGTTACCTATAAACGCGTGCAAGACTATTGGGGTGCCGATCTGCCGGTGAATCGCGGCTTGAATAATTTCGACCAAATCCGATACGACTATTATCTGGATGACAGTGTCGCGCTGGAAGCGTTCAAAGCGGGCGCTTTCGATATGCGTGTCGAAGGTTCACCCAAGCATTGGGCAACACAGTATGAAGGCGGTAACTTCGCTCGCGGTTATATCGTCAAACGCGATCTCGCGAATCAGGCGGCGCAGGATACCCGCTGGCTGGTATTCAATAGTGAGCGCCCGCTGTTTCAGGATCGCCGCATTCGGCAGGCCATCGGGCTTAATTTTGATTTTAACTGGATGAACAAGGCGTTCTATTATAGCGCCTATCAACGCGTCAACAGCCTGTTCCAAAACACAG
>NZ_JAGFPF010000683.1:0-1043 GCF_025962695.1 Candidatus Symbiopectobacterium sp. NZEC135
GATTATGGCGGTGTCGTGCCGGAACTGGCCTCGCGCGATCACGTGCGTAAAACGGTTCCCCTGATTCAGGCTGCCCTGAAAGAGGCAGGACTGGCCGCATCGGACATCGATGGCGTGGCCTATACCGCCGGTCCTGGGCTGGTGGGCGCATTGCTGGTCGGCGCGACGGTTGGGCGCGCGTTGGCGTTTGCCTGGGGTGTGCCGGCCATTCCGGTTCACCACATGGAAGGGCATTTGCTGGCCCCGATGCTGGAAGAGAATCCACCGGCGTTTCCCTTCGTGGCGCTGTTGGTTTCAGGCGGCCACACGCAGCTCATCAGCGTCACGGGCATCGGTGAATACCGTTTGCTGGGCGAATCTGTTGACGATGCTGCCGGTGAAGCCTTCGACAAAACGGCAAAGCTGCTGGGACTGGATTACCCAGGAGGCCCGATGTTGTCCAAACTGGCACAGGGTGGAGATGCCACACGTTTTACCTTTCCTCGCCCAATGACCGACAGACCAGGGCTGGATTTTAGCTTTTCCGGTTTGAAAACCTTTGCCGCCAATACCATTCGCGCTAATGGCAACGATGATCAAACCCGTGCAGATATTGCGCGCGCGTTTGAAGATGCGGTGGTGGATACGTTGGCGATAAAATGTCGCCGAGCGTTGGATGAGACCGGTTTTAAACGTCTGGTGATGGCGGGCGGGGTCAGTGCCAACCGTACGCTGCGCGCTCGCCTGACAGAGATCATGGCCAAACGGGGCGGGGCGGTGTTTTATGCGCGGCCTGAGTTTTGTACTGATAATGGCGCGATGATTGCCTATGCGGGCAGTGTGAGGCTGTTGCACAACGAAAGTCAGGAACTGGGCGTGAGCGTGCGTCCACGTTGGCCATTGGCGGAATTGCCTGCCGTTTGACCCAACCCACGCCAGATACCCTCATCTGGCGTGAGTCACTGCATCAGCAGCCCCTCGCGGGTCACTACAGTTCCTGTTCGAACAGCGCCAAAATGGCGTCGAACAGCTGTTTGACGCTAAAGCCGCGCGCTGGCGTGGTG
>NZ_JAGFPF010000684.1:0-1042 GCF_025962695.1 Candidatus Symbiopectobacterium sp. NZEC135
ATGGGATAAGGCAACAACAAGCAACTGTAGGCCAATAGAAGAATCGCCCAGGTGTTGTAGGGCGTAATCGGCCAGAAGCTTCGGTTCCAGGCCAATATCAGCCCTAAGCCAACCACAATGCCGGGCAGCGCCACGGGCAACAGAGAAAGACCATCCAATAGCGCTGCGCCGCGCACACGTCTTACCGTCACCAGCCAGGCAACCAGCGTGCCGACAACCCCAGTCAGTAGCGCAGTGCCACTGGCCAATCCCATGCTGCTTGAGAGCGCACTTAGCGCCTGGTTCTTACCGCTTAGTACGGCACTGAAATGCCTTAGCGTTACATTGTCTGCGGATAACCCGCCGGATAGGGTGCCGGAAAAGGCGGTTGCCAACATGGCGCTCACCGGAATGCCTACCGCAATCACCGCGACACACGAGAACAACCCGATGATGGGCAAGGTCCAGCGCCCCGGATCGCGAATGACAATAGCCGCTGGCTTCCCGGTAATGGTGCCAACGTCTTTTCCCGCAGTGAGCGCGCGCTGAACCGTATAGGCCGTCAATGCCAATGCAACCAGCAACAACGACAGCACGGCTGCACCGGAAAGATCGATGGGCCAATCGGCAAGACGTTGCTCAATCCCAGTGGTAAGTGCCTGGATCCCTGCATGCGGGCCAATCGCGGCAGGCACACCGTACTCCTCGATTGCCAGCGCGAACGCCAGCAGGGTACTGGCCGCAATCGCAGGCAATGCCAGCGGTAATGTGATACGGAAAAATGCCGCCCATGGACCCGCGCCATGTACCCGGGCAACATCCGCAAGACGCCCGCCGTGACTCGCCATACTGCGCGAGACGGCAAAATAGACCACAGGAAAAATATTTAACGCCATCACTATCGCCATGCCGGGCAATGAGAACAGCAGCGCATTGAACTTGAACGAGAAAAGCTGTTCCAGATAGCCACGCGTTTGCAATGCAAGCATCCACGACAGGGCCGAGATATAGGGAGGGATCAAAAAGGGGATTAGAAATAACAAATCCCACACGCGGGCATAGG
>NZ_JAGFPF010000685.1:0-1041 GCF_025962695.1 Candidatus Symbiopectobacterium sp. NZEC135
ATCCATGTGCGCGCAAATTTCAGGATAGACGCAAGACGCGCGGCGGCAGGTTTGCTCCGCTTTGGGCGACTGGCAGCGCAGCATGTACATATTGGCGGTGGGTCCGCCCAGATCGGAGATAATGCCGGTGAATCCCGGCACTTCATCACGGATCGCTTCAATTTCCTGCACAATCGACTCTTGCGAACGGCTTTGAATGATGCGCCCTTCGTGTTCGGTGATCGAGCAGAACGCACATCCGCCAAAACAGCCGCGCATGATATTGATGGAAAAGCGAATCATGTCATAAGCCGGGATGCGCGATGTGCCATAGGAGGGGTGCGGCACCCGTTGATACGGCAAGGCATAGACCGCGTCCATCTCATCCGTTTGCAACGGAATGGCCGGTGGATTAATCCACACATAGCGGTCGCCGTGTTTTTGCATCAGCGCACGCGCACTGCCCGGATTGGTTTCATGATGCAGGATGCGAGAGGCGTGCGCGTACATCACCTTGTCGTTTATCACTTTTTCAAACGAGGGCAGCAGCACATAGGTTTTTTCCCACGGCTTTGGCTTGTGTGCCCGCACGGTGATGGGCTTGCCGCTGGTGGAGCCTTTTACCGTGTGCGCCACGCAGGGCAAATCATCACCGTAGGGATTGAGGATAGGCTCAATGCGGCCAGGGCTGTCCAGACGCGTGGAATCCACCCCCGTCCAGCCAGGCAGCGCGGTTTTACGCAGCACGGCGGTATTGCGCACGTCCACAATCGAGCTGATAGGTTCTCCCGCCGCCAGGCGGTGTGCAATTTCCACCAGCGGCCGCTCGCCGTTGCCGTAGATCAACAGATCGGCCTTGGCATCCACCAGCACCGAACGTCGCACCTTATCCGACCAATAGTCGTAATGGGCGATGCGGCGCAGGCTGGCTTCAATGCCGCCCAGCACCACCGGCACATCGCTAAAAGCTTCCTTGCAGCGCTGAGTATAAACCAGCGTGGCGCGGTCCGGACGTTTACCGGCGATATTATCTGGCGTATACGCATCATCATGGCGCGCTTT
>NZ_JAGFPF010000687.1:0-1040 GCF_025962695.1 Candidatus Symbiopectobacterium sp. NZEC135
ATACGGATGGCGGTGAAGTCCGGTTGTGCGCCGCAGTCAAACCAGTGGCGGGTGTTGGCCGGAACGCGCAGCAGATCACCCGCTTCACAGGTTAAACGAAACACCTTGTCGCCCAGCGGAACGAAGAACGTGCCGCTACCCGTGACAAAAAAGCGCACCTCGTCTTCGCTGTGGGTATGTTCCTGCAAAAACTTCTCGCGCAGCGCCTGTTTGTCGGGGTGATCCGGCGTAATGCGGATCACATCGGCGGCGGTGTAACCCTCTTGCAGTTTGAGGCGCTCAATATCCTGCTGAAAATGAGTGAGCAGTGTGTCACTGTCCACCGTTGCGGGCAGCGAGCCAATCTCCCAGCGTTCGAGCTGGATTCCGGCACCCGCCAGCAGCTCGGCGATATCGCCGAAGGCGGCCAGTTGCTCAGCGGGCTGTGCCGTGTGCGGCAGTTGAAATATGGATAATGTGGTCATGGGCGTTCTCCGCAAAAGAGGTAGACCATAACCATTCTCTTTACAGGGATAAATCGCAAGACGAATTATTTATAACTTATGCAGTCAGGTTGTTTATTATTATGATTTTGTTAATTTTATTTCGCTTTGGTTAACCGCGGGATGAACGTTAGTACGATGGCCAGCGTCGCCAGCGTCAAGATCACGCCACCGTATACATAGGTGGTGGCGATCAACCCCAGATGCTGCGTCAGGTAGCCTGCAATGATGGCGGGTACGCTGTTTGCCAAATAGCTTTCGATGTAGAACACGGCGGTGAGGCCGGCGCGTTCGTGTGGCTTTGCCAGCGGAAGCACGCTACGCAGCGCACCGAGGAATGCCATGCCAAACCCCAACCCGGTGATACATGCCCCCGCCAGCAGCCAACCGGTGCTGGCGCGATGGACCGCGAACAGCATCAGCGTCATGCCGACAATCAGGCAGAGCGCGCCCGCGCGCAGTGTCGGTGTGGCGGCAGTGCGCCGCGCCAGCAGAATCGCCACCGCACCGCTTAGCGTCAGGGCTGCGACGGATATGCCGCTCAGCCAAGGGGAAACC
>NZ_JAGFPF010000686.1:0-1015 GCF_025962695.1 Candidatus Symbiopectobacterium sp. NZEC135
AGTGTATTGGCGATAGCACGGCAAGCGGGGATCAGCGCAAATAAACTGGAGATCCGCCCGGCAAAAACCGCACATAACGCCTGGACCGTGACTGAAATTGAGCGGAGGTGGCCGACGCAGGCCGATATGGTTGCCATTAATCCCGACAGCGGTGCTGTCGTCGATTACGTCAGATTCGCCGATTACCCTTTTGCAGCCAAACTGACGCGCTGGGGGATCGGTGCCCATATGGGCGTATTGTTCGGATTCCCTGGCGGCCAACCACACCCGGCTAACACCCTTTTCGCCGCGTTCACCGCATTGCCGCTCGCGGTACGCGTACTGGCAGGCAGCATCGCGCTGCTACTGGGCGGGTGTTTACCGGTCATGGGCGGCAGCCTGTTGATATTCTTGTTGATAGACATCGTGCGGTGGCGACGTTATCAAGCAATACAAAACGCGGATGCGCTGCCGCACACAACGCAGTGATTGCTCACGAAGGGAATAACCCGGCTCTGCCGAGGGTGCAGAGCCGGGAGAACCTTATGCGCCGGACATCAAGCGAAGGGTGCCTTGATGCGCTACCGGGTCCTCGTGGTAGCTGCCCAGTTTGAAAATGCTGACCGTGCTGGTCAGCGCCTGAGCTTGCTCTTGCAAAGACAATGCCGCAGCAGCAGATTCTTCAACCAGCGCCGCATTTTGCTGGGTGGTGGTGTCTATCTGCCCCACGGCCAGGTTGATCTGATTAACGCCATCGCTCTGTTCACGGCTTGCCTGAGCAATTTCGGTGACGATGCCGTTAACCCCTTCAACGTTAGTGACCAGTGTTTGCATGGAAACGGCGGTTTTCTCCACCAGAACCATCCCCTGGCGCACCTTTTCTACGGAGCCATCAATCAGCTCTTTAATTTCTTTCGCGGCTGTCGCGCTGCGCTGCGCCAGCGCGCGAACCTCGCTCGCCACCACGGCAAAACCACGTCCCTGCTCGCCGGCACGCGCCGCTTCAACGGCCGCGTTCAGCGCCAGAATATTGGTT
>NZ_JAGFPF010000688.1:0-1039 GCF_025962695.1 Candidatus Symbiopectobacterium sp. NZEC135
GGCGTAATAGGTCTAATGGGTTTGATCGCAAGAATAATAGCGATTTCTTGATATGATTTCCCAATGCTTGCCCAATATAAGATTTCATTTTCTCTATTTGAGAAGACCGTTTTTGATTGCGGTATGTTGATGCTATCCGCGTTATTTTCTTTGTGGTAAAAATTCATTAATTTATCATGTGTTGTCAATAACAACATTCGGATGTCGTTCTTATGATCCGTGATGGTGTGTTACGGATGTTAAACGTAATGCTTTAGGCTGAACAAGTCGGGTTATCTTACCGTGAGGTATGTCTATCAAAAGAAGAGATTTTTATGATATGTGAGGATTTAGGCAGGTATCATTAAAATAAGAAACTGTTGACAATGAAAATTTCTTGCTACCTTTTTTAAGATAAATGAAGTGTATCAAAATTCCTAATTGATTTCACTGCGAGTAGCCAACCATTGACAGCATATGTGTTGTTCGCAATACTAGCCGAAAATTTTCCCTGGTGTTGGCCAATTTGGCGTATGATCCTCTTCGGAGGATCACTTTTTTTATCCGATTTTCTTATTCAGCAACGATAAATCTTTTCACTTCTGAATACCAGATGTACTAAAGTACAGTCTCGGCCTGAGCTTTCGTATACAGTTACACCTGTTCTGGCACTGTTACTCCGATAAACATCCCCCTCAGCACGCGTTCTTTCTTTCGATAACTCATTCTGCGCTGGCTAAGCTGATGAATCGCAACGGCACCCGAAGGTGCCGTTGTCATATCGTTTAGCGGGTGGTTGCGACCCGTTGTTTTTTCTGTTTCACGGCATAACCGATGCCAAGCACGACCAGCCATACGGGTATCAGCAGTACGGAAATCTGAATTCCCGGGGTTAAGAACATGATCACTAAAATGCCCGCAAGGAACAGCAGGCAAATATAATTGCCCAGCGGATAGAGCAGCGCTTTGAATTTGGTCTGCACGCCTTCTTGCTCTTTGGCTTTGCGGAATTTCAGGTGCGCCAGGCTGATCATTGCCCAGTTTATCACCAGTGCAGACA
>NZ_JAGFPF010000689.1:0-1039 GCF_025962695.1 Candidatus Symbiopectobacterium sp. NZEC135
GCCAGCGTAATTTTTGGCCTCGGAATACCGTGGCTGTTCGGTTACCACCACTGGCGTCTGTCGCTGCCGGTGGTGTTGGGTACGCTCTGTTTTATTCTGGTGGTGTTTCGTCTGCTGCTTGAGCGCCCACTGCCCTCAGGCGCGCTAACCGCATTACTGGAGCCCCTGCTATGATTGACGCTCTGCTCAGTGCATTACCGCACGTGTTTGCACCGGCCAATTTATTTGCCGTGGTGCTGGGCACCGTAGCGGGATTGGTTGTAGGCGCGTTGCCCGGCCTGACGGTCACCACCGGTATCGCCATTCTGATCCCCTTGACGTTCGGCGTCGATCCGCTGTTTGCACTCGGCATGATGGCCGGGATGTATAACGGCGGCAGCTATGGCGGTGCCATTCCTGCCATTCTGCTACGCATTCCCGGCACACCCGCCTCGGTCGCTACCGTACTGGATGGCTACGCCCTGACCCGGCAAGGAAAGGCAGCCTATGCGTTACAGGTAGCGGTCACGTCAGGGGTGATCGGCAGTGCACTTTCTGCCCTGGCCCTGATTCTGTTCGCGCCGGGCCTGGCCTCCATGAGCCTGCTGTTTGGTCCGGCGGAGTATTTCTGGATGGCGCTGCTGGGGCTGGCTACCGTGACCTCGTTACTCGGTGATGATTTTATCAAGGGTGTCATTGCCGCCATCATCGGTCTGCTGATCGGCACCGTCGGGCTGGATATTTCCACCGGCGATGAGCGCTACACCTTTGGTATTCTTGAATTGACCGAAGGGCTGGACCTGGTGGTGTTGTTGACGGCGCTGTTCGCGTTCCCGCCTCTGATTCATATGCTGGAACAGGCCATTACCGCGGGCATGCCCGGTCACTTGCTGAAACTCAAACGACAGGGATCGGTACTCGCGCAATGGCGCAGCTTCTTGCCCGTTTGGCTGAGAAGTTCGGTGATTGGCATTATCGTCGGCGTACTGCCGGGTGCCGGCGGCAGCATGTCTTGCTATCTGGCCTATAACGACGCAAAGCGGCGCGGCAGCGATCCGGA
>NZ_JAGFPF010000068.1:0-20672 GCF_025962695.1 Candidatus Symbiopectobacterium sp. NZEC135
CGTTGTGAGAAGTTCACATTGACATTTTTGAGGTCATTCCAAAGTGATGCTTGGTTTACTGGGATTGATTGCCCGTCTCTTTCAATGGTCACCTCTGCAACTGGTTTCACTTTTGAATAAGAGGGCGTATTTTCCCAATCTGAACGTAACACCATAAGTAATGGACGTTCTTTGCGGTTTTTCATGCTCCTCACTTCAAAATCACCTAAAACGCCAGGCACAGAAAAATGGCCGATATGCTCGGTTCTGTTGGCGATAGTGTGTGGCGAATGTGTAATCATATTCTGCCTATAGGAAGTGAAGAGATGTGGTTATAGTTTAAACAGAAAGCGGTGTTGCGTCTACTCGACGGGGCTGTTTCTGACCTGCAACGACTCAGCTTTCAGATTCTTCTTTGCCCTGTTTACGCAACCGACGTTTAATCTCGCCTTGCATCGCGGTAACGATAAATTGCGCGGTGCTCTCACCGGACGCTTTCACCTTTTCCATTGCTTCTGCGACATCATGGGGAACTCTGGCCTCAAGTTTTTTTGATTTTGCATTTATCGCTTTTGTTGGCATGTTAGTTCCTAATACGAGTGTGTCGTTAGCAGTGTGTGCAATTTTGGGGTCTCATAAGAGCATTGACGTGGCTGACACCAAATTTTATAGTGGCTGACACCTTGATGCTTTAAGGCTAACAGTCGCGAGGCCCGGCAGTGTTACCAGCACTAGCCAGGCCTCTAACCATAATGTTATCGGAGCTAACACCATGGCTGATGCACAGTCTACCCAAACTCGCCCCAAATATCAGTACTGCATTTTTCGAGGCTCCCCACAGGATAAATCGTTAACGTGCTGCCAGTCGCTTATTAAGGTGGTGCCCGATGTTTGATAACACACCGTTGGAAGTGGAAGAGATTATCGATCAGTGTCGCGCGCTGGCGTATGCAATGGTTGAGCTGGAACCCTCTGAGGCTACAGACATTCTGGCCTTTATTCTGTCAGAACGGCTGGATTGCTTATATCGCACTTTTCACCATCCGGTGGCGGCGGGTGAGTACCACTAGCGTTGTGGTTGTGTATAGCATCGTGAAGTGTCTGTAAATCGATATCTTAAAAGTTCGTTTCGGGAACATGGGGCTGATAGTCAATATATCGCCCTACTTAGCCCAATGCCTCAACATTCTTTACTACTACGCGAAAGACAGTTTATGCAGGTGGCTCAAGTCGAAGGTTTTTTTGGCTTCGTGTAGACTGTAGTTTGCCTGAATTTTTAGCCAGGTTTCCGGTGTGCTACCGACAACAACAGACAGGCGTAACGCCATTTCAGGTGTAACCGATGTATGACCGGAAAGCAGGCGGCTGGCTGTAGAGGGGGCAATATCCATTGCTTTAGCAAATTGCCGCAGGCTGATATGCATATCTTCCAGTATTTCCCCGATAATGTCGCCGGGGCGGGCGGGGTTAGCCATAACCATTAGTGGTAATCCTCCAGGTTAAGAATTTCGGCATCGCCGTCGATAAATCTAAAAGTGATTCTCCAGTTACCGGAAACACTGATTGACCAGATGTTCTTGCGGTCACCTTTCAACGGGTGAAGGTCATATCCCAGCATATCAATGGCCTCAATACGATCGGCTGCATCAATAACGGTGAGACGTGTTCTGATGCGCCCAATAAGGTTTTGCTCTAGGCCACTAGGATCATTTTTGAGAAAGAACTTTTTCAGTCCCTTGTGCTTGAAGCTCTTTATCATAATATCTTCACATGTTCCTTATTAGGGAACAGTATAACCAGTGTTCCCTAAGTTGCAACATATCATCGTTTATTGACGGAGATGGAGTTTGAAATCACCTTCACTTAACATTCTGATTTTATTCTGAAAAAGTAAATTGTTTGTTTTTTGCTCTCCAAAATAAATATCTTTTATAAATTCTGCGTGGTGATATTTTTATTTACTGATATATAGATGAAATACTATTCACAAACAGCAATAAATATCATTATCATTACCTGAATTCTTGCAAAAATGCAGCATTTAAAACCAAAATCGCTATATATTTAAGTAAATAACGACGTTTAACGATCACATTTCTACCCTTTTGGAGGTAATAGGCCTTACCCGCTTGATCGATATCAATCCCACATTGTTAGCAAGCCTTTATGGTTAGCAGGGTAAGCAAAGTGGGATAATAATCATGAAGAAAATTATTGAAGACCTTTTACACCAGGAAATATCTCGTCGGGACGCGGTGATCGATGCCGCGAAGATCGGTTCTGCGGTGGCGATCACCAGCGCTATCACCTTGCCGTTTTCTGCTCATGCACAACCAACAGTGACACCCACCAGCGTGGTGAACGACAATGAAACCGTTCGTCACAGCGCGTGCTTGGTCAACTGTGGCAGCCGCTGTCCGCTGAAGGTGATTGTGAAGGACGATCGCATCGTGCGTATCGAGCCGGAAGATGCCAAAGATGACAGCGTGTTCGGTGAACACCAGATTCGCCCTTGTCTGCGCGGGCGCTCTAACCGCTGGCGCGTTTACAGCCCGGACCGTATCAAATACCCGATGAAGCGTGTCGGTAAACGCGGTGAAGGCAAATTTAAACGTATCAGTTGGGAAGAGGCGACCGCGTTTGTCGCCTCGGAAATGAAGCGCATTGCCGAGAAATATGGCAATGAGGCGATCTACTACAACTACCAATCCGGTGCCTATTACCACAATCAGGGAACGCACGCGTGGAAACGCCTGCTGAACCTGACGGGCGGCTACCTGAACTATCACAACACCTACTCTACCGCGCAAATCGCGACCGCTACGCCATATACGCACGGCACCTATGTTGGCAGCCACTTTACGCAAATTGCCCATTCCGATCTGGTGGTATTTTTTGGCCTCAACCTGTCGGAAACCCGAATGTCCGGCGGCGGACAGGTAGAAGAACTGCGTCGTGCGTTAGAACAATCGCAGGCTCGCGTGGTGATCATCGATCCGCGTTACACCGATTCTGTTATCACCCAACATGCAGAGTGGCTAGCGATTCGCCCGACCACCGATGCGGCATTGGTCGCCGGGTTGGCTCACACTCTGATTAGCGAAAACTTGATCGACGAAGCGCTGGTCAACCGTTACAGCGTCGGATTTGATGCCAGTACGTTGCCTGCTTCTGCGGCGCCGAATGCCAGCTACAAGGATTATATTCTGGGAACCGGGCCAGATGGCATTGCCAAAACGCCAGAATGGGCGGCGAGCGTCACCGGCATTCCGGCGGTGCGCATTCGTCAGTTGGCGCGGGAAATCGCGGGCGCGCGTGCCTGCTATATCGGCCAAGGCTGGGGGCCGCAGCGCCATGCCAACGGTGAGCAAACCGTGCGTGCTATCCAGACGTTGCCAGCGCTCACCGGCCACTTTGGGTTGCAAGGCACCAACAACGGTAACTGGCCTTATGGCACACCTTACGGTGTTCCAACCTTGCCGGTGGGCAGCAACCCGATCAAAACCTCGATCCCGTGCTACCTCTGGACGGATGCCATCCTTAATCCGGAAAAAATGACCGCCACCACCATGGGCGTGAAAGGCGTGGATAAGCTGCGCGTCGGCATTAAAATGGTGGTCAATCAGGCGGGGCAAGCGCTGTTGAACCAGCACGGTGATATCAACCGCACGCGCAAAATTCTGGCGGATGACACTCTGTGTGAAACCATCGTGGTGATTGATAACCACATTACTCCCAGCGCCAAGTTCGCCGATATCTTGCTGCCGGAAACCAGCTATCTGGAAGCAGAAGACCTGGTTGATAGCTCGTATTCAACGGGCTCGCACAACTACATGATCGCTATCCAGAAAACCATCACGCCGATGTGGGAAGTGCGTAGCACCTACGATATCTGCGCTGATATTGCTGGCCATCTGGGGCTGAAAGAGCAATTCACTGAAGGCCGCACGCAGGCGCAGTGGGTCGAAAAGCATTACCAGCAGGTGAAAGAGAAACGCACCTACTTGCCGGAGTGGTCGGTGGCGAAAGAGAAGGGCGTTATCGATCAACAGATCGCGACGGAAAAACAGAGCATTGCCTTCCTGGATTTCCGGGCAGATCCGCAGGCCAATCCGCTGAAAACGCCGTCAGGCAAGATTGAGATCTATTCCGAAGCACTAGCCAAACTAGCGCAAACCTGGACGTTGCCGGAAGGCGATCGTATTCCGGCGATCCCTGAGTTCTGCGTAGTGCGTGAATCGCATCTCAATAAAACGATGACGGCTAAATATCCGCTGCAACTCAGTGGGTTCCATACCAAGGGTCACACCCACTCCACTTACAGCAATGTGCAATTCCTGCATGAAGCCGTGCCGGATGAAGTCTGGATCAACCCGATCGATGCGGCGGAGCGCCAACTGAAATCTGGCGATCGTGTACGTGTATTTAACGATCGCGGCGTGGTGGAAATCCCCTGCAAAGTCACACAGCGCATTCTCCCTGGCGTCGCCGCTATGCCGCAAGGGGCCTGGACGCGTCTTGACAGCGCGGGCGTCGATGTTGGCGGGTGCATTAACACCCTGACCTCCCAGGATCCTTCGCCGCTGGCGAAAGGTAATCCGCAACATACCAACCTGGTTGAGATTCAGCGCGCTTAAGGGGAAATGACTGATGACACAATATGGCTTTTACGTTGACTCCTCGCGCTGTTCGGGCTGCAAAACCTGTCAGGTCAGTTGCAAGGATAATAAAGATTTGGATCTTGGCCCGAAGCTGCGCCGAGTTTATGAATACGGCGGCGGCAATTGGGTAAAAGAGGGCGAGTCCTGGCAAAACGACACCTACAGCTACTATCTGTCGATAGCCTGTAACCACTGTGACGATCCGACCTGCGTGGCCGGTTGTCCCACCGGTGCCATGCACAAGCGCAAAGAGGATGGGCTGGTGCTGGTGGATGAGAACGTGTGCGTTGGCTGCCGTTACTGTGAGATGCGTTGTCCCTACGGCGCGCCGCAGTTTGATGCGCACGCCAAGGTGATGCGCAAATGCGACGGTTGTCTGGATCGGTTGCAGAAAAACCTGCGCCCGATCTGTGTGGATTCCTGTCCGCAGCGTGCGCTGGATTTTGGGCCGATTGATGAACTGCGTGCCAAATACGGCACCGAAAACGAGATCGCACCGTTACCTTCTGCGTCGCTGACGCACCCGAACCTGATCGTTAAACCGCACCCGAAAGCGCGGCCGAGCGGCGATAAAGACGGTGCTATTCAAAACTTGCAGGAGGTGCGCCATGCATGAGTTGCCTTTGGTGTTTTTTACCGTGCTCACGCAGAGTGCGGTGGGGGCGTTTATCCTGCTGTTGGTGGCGGGGATGTTAAAACAGGTGGAGGCTCGGTCATTAGCGATAGGGCTGTTTGCCGCAATGTGTCTGTTTGGTCTGGCCCTGCCGATCGCGGGGCTGCACCTTGGTCAGCCACTGCGTGCCATGAACGTGCTGCTGCGCGCCGGGCACTCGCCAATGAGCAACGAAATCGTGCTGTCGTCGCTGTTTTGTGCGTTCGGCGGTCTCGGCTCGCTGGGGTTGCTGCTCAATCGCGGCGCACAACGCCTGTTCAGCGCGCTGACCTGGATTGCTGCCGTAGTGGGTGTGCTGTTCTTGTTGGCTATCCCGCGCATTTATCAGTTGCCGACCGTAGTGACCTGGAACACCAGCTATACGCTGTTGATGATGCTGCTGACGCCAATGATTGGTGGCGGTGCGCTGGCAGCGGTATTCGGTGCGCGCCGGATTGGGCTGGCCGTTAGCGTATTGGCCACGCTGGCGAGTTTCTGCCTGCGTCCGGGCTACATGGCAACCTTGATGAGCACAGACAGTGCGCTGACCAGTGCACAGCTTGCCTGGTTCAGTGCGCAGGCCATTCTGCTCGCGGTAGGCATCGTAGGGGCGATGGTGCATGTCCGGTATAACACAGGGCGTTCGCTGTTGGCGGCCAGTGCGCTGGTGGTGATTGTTGCTGAGCTGGCGGGCCGTGTCGCGTTCTACAACCTGTGGACGTTGCCGATGTAATGCCGTGCCGCCCTGCACGCTATTGCACAGGGCGGCATCCTAAGGGGAGAGCCCGATGTCATCTATCGCCGTGTTGCCACGTTTTTTGGGCGCACTCTTTTACTATCCGCCGACACACCCTGATGTGCTGGCTATTGTTGCGAACTTATCTGCGCTGCCCACGCTGTGCCCTTGGGCAGAGCGCACCGAAATGGAAGCGCTGTGCCAGCACTGGTCGGTGCCTGATGCAGACGCATTTATCTGGCAATACTCGGTGCTGTTCGAAGGGCAGGGAGAGATGTTTGCGCCGCCCTGGGCGTCGGTCTATCTGGAAAACGACAACCTGCTAATGGGGGAAAGTACGGTTCGCTATCGTGCTTTCCTGCACCAGCATGGGCTGTCGTTTACCGGTGCACAACAGGAGCCGGAGGATCAGTTCGGATTGATGCTGCTGGCGCTCGCTGCACTGCTGGAACAAGAGCAAGAGCAGGCTGCGCACACGCTGCTGGAAACGTATTTGCTGCCCTGGAGCGATCGCTATCTGGAACGCTTGCAGCAAAATCCCCACAGCCCGTTCTATGCCCAACTGGCAGCCGTGACCCGTTTGCTGCTACAGGGAATGCAGCGTCATTATGGGTTGCAGCCCGAAACGCCCCGGATGTTTTTCTGATGGAAAAGGATGAGCGCTACTATCACGGGTATTTGTCTCATCGCTACGTGAGTCGGCGCGGGTTGTTCCGCGCCTTTCTTAATGCTTCACACCCGCATGAGCCACGGCCTAATAGCGCTCAACCGCGTGCGCCCCTTCCTCCCGGTGCACTACCTGCACCGCAGTTTTATCAACAGTGCGATCGTTGTCAGCAATGCGTTAATGCTTGCCCAATGGGTGTGTTGATCGTCAATGAAGAAGGTTATCCGCAGTTGGCGATTGAATACGCCAGCTGTGATGGTTGCCAGAAATGCATTACGCAGTGTCCCTCTGGGGCATTATTACCGCAATCTCATTTTGATACCGGATTACGCCCGCTAATTGGGGTTGCCTGTATTTGCAAGCAACGCCATTGTCATAGTTGTGTTGATGCTTGTTCGAGTCAGGCGCTTTTCTTGAGTCAAAACGGCTTGCCCGAAGCTGACAATACGCGTTGTCACGGCTGTGGTGAGTGCGTAATTCAGTGCGAAGTTCAGGCTATTTCTTTGATTTGTCAAGCGTAAAAAGTAATGAAGGTCAATCCATCAGTCATGTCGCTGGTACGATAATTATATTGAATTTATATTCATGGGTAACAATATCCATTCATAAATATTTACTTTTAAATAAAACACACGTTGACATATAAAATATTCAGTGGTGATTGAACTTTTCATATTTTCTCAATATTAAACGAATCATAAATGAAGCGTTGAGTTAATCCTGAATAAGGTGAACATCGGTAGAAATTTGTTTTCATACGCTTGTACCATTATTTGTAATGGATAAAAAGGAAGCTAGATTATCTTTACCAGCCGGTTGTTATTCACTCTGTCAGGGTCATATTAAAAAAGCTGGTGACATCATGATGCTTCTAACAATTAGTACTTTATTGTCAGGATACTGCCATGCTTGATTTTTTACCTTTTTCTCGCCCTTCTTTAGGGAAAGAAGAAATTGCTGCAGTGAGTGAAGTTATGTTATCAGGGTGGATAACAACGGGGCCGAAAAATCAGCAGTTGGAAGCGGCTTTTTGTACGTTAACGGGTAATAAACACGCCATTGCCGTCAGCTCTGCGACGGGGGGAATGCATGTGGCCTTGATGGCACTGGATATCTCTCCGGGAGATGAGGTTATTACACCCTCACTGACGTGGGTTTCTACCCTTAATATGATTGTTTTGCTCGGTGCTGAGCCGGTGATGGTAGACGTCGATCGCGATACGCTCATGGTCACGCCTGATGCTATTGCCGCGGCGATTACGCCACGTACTCGCGCTATTATTCCGGTGCATTATGCGGGCGCTCCTGCCGATATGGATGCGATTCGCGCGATTGGTCACCGTCATGGTATTCCCGTTATCGAAGATGCTGCGCATGCCGTTGGGGCAGAGTATCGAGGAACCCCAGTGGGGGCACAAGGCACAGCGATTTTCTCTTTTCATGCCATCAAAAATATGACCTGTGCGGAAGGCGGAATGGTCGTAACCGATGATGACATGCTTGCTGAACGCATCCGTATGCTTAAATTTCATGGTCTGGGTGTTGATGCTTACGATCGGCTTGCTCAGGGGCGTGCCCCGCAGGCGGAGGTGATAACACCAGGTTACAAATATAACCTCAGCGATATTCACGCCGCTATTGCTTTGGTGCAGTTTGGTAAATTGGCTCACATTAATCAACGCCGCCAGGAAATTGCACAACGTTACCTTTCTGCTTTGGCTGATACCCCATTATTGCCGCTACGTCAGCCTGAATGGCCTCATCATCATGCCTGGCATCTGTTTATTTTACGTGTAGATGCCGAACGCTGTGGTATTTCGCGCGATGCCTTGATGGCCGCATTACGCGCGCAAGGTATTGGTTCTGGCCTGCATTTTCGTGCTGCGCATACTCAGAAATATTATCGTGAGCGCTACCCCGCACTTGAACTTCCTAATACTGAATGGAATAGCGAACGTCTTTTATCCATTCCCTTGTTTCCGGATATGACTCATGACGACACATCACGCGTTATCGATGCGCTGCACAAATTTGTCGGTGGTTGATATGTTTACTTTGCCCCCCATAAAAAAAGTCTCTGTGGTTATTCCGGTATTCAACGAACAAGAGAATCTGCCCACGCTGATCCAGCGCACGGTGGCTGCTTGCGAGCAGTTGGATAAAGCCTATGAGATTGTATTGGTCGATGACGGCAGTAGTGATGATTCTGCGCAGATGATGGTGCAATTCAGTCAAATGCCGGATAGTCACATTATTTCCGTGTTGCTTAACCGAAATTATGGTCAGCATGCCGCCATTATGGCGGGATTTAACCACACCTCGGGTGATTTGGTTATAACGCTAGACGCCGATCTCCAAAATCCCCCAGAGGAGATCCCGCGCTTGGTGGCAAAGGCCGATGAAGGGTACGACGTGGTGGGTACTGTGCGACAAAATCGCCAGGACAGCCCGTTTCGCAAAATGGCATCGCGTCTGATAAACCGTTTTATCCAACGCACGACGGGTAAGGCCATGGGCGATTACGGATGCATGTTGCGTGCTTATCGACGCCACATTGTGGATGCCATGCTAACGTGCCACGAACGCAGCACCTTTATCCCCATCCTTGCCAATATCTTCGCCCGCAAGGCCGTTGAAATTCCTGTAGAACACGCCGAGCGTCTGCACGGTGATTCAAAGTACAGCATTATCAGTTTGATAAACCTGATGTATGACCTGGTGACCTGCCTGACAACGACGCCTCTGCGTCTACTCAGCGTCATTGGCAGCGTTATTGCGCTGTCTGGGTTTTTGCTGACTTTTGTGCTGGTGACGCTGCGTCTGATATTAGGCCCTGAATGGGCGGCGGAGGGGGTCTTCATGCTGTTTGCCTTTCTGTTCAGCTTTATTGGTGCGCAGTTTGTGGGAATGGGGTTACTGGGTGAATACATTGGCCGTATTTACAACGATGTACGTGCTCGTCCCCGCTATTTTGTGCAACGCGTTGTTAAGCGCGAAAGTCGTCAAGATGAGATTCACCAAGAGGGTAATCCAAAATGAATACTGTCGTATTTGCCTATCATGATATGGGGTGTGTGGGCATTAATGCTTTGCTGGCAGCAGGTTATCGCATCAGTGCCATTTTTACCCACGCGGATACACCTGGTGAAACTCCCTTTTTTGGCTCGGTAGCACATATCGCTGCCGAAAGGGGAATTCCCGTCTATGCACCGGAAGATGTGAACCACCCTTTGTGGCGTAATCGCATTCGCGCGCTTGCACCGCAGGCCATTTTTTCTTTCTACTACCGTAGAATGCTGAGCGAAGATATTTTGCAGTGCGCACCGTCAGGCGCGTTTAATCTGCACGGATCGTTGCTGCCAAAATACCGCGGCAGAGCACCGTTGAATTGGGTGTTGGTCAACGGTGAGACGCAAACCGGTGTCACACTGCACCGCATGACATCGGAGCCTGACGCGGGGCCCATTGTGGCGCAAAATCAGGTCGATATCGCTGATGATGACAACGCACTTAGCCTGCATCATAAGTTGTGTGAGTCGGCAACGACCCTGCTGCGGGATATTTTACCCATGATTAAATCCGGTCATTACCCACAGCAGGAGCAGGATCACTCGCAGGCCAGCTATGTCACCCGACGCACGCCCGAAGCGGGTCGGATGGATTGGTCGCGACCTGCGCATGAATTACACAACCTGGTGCGCGCTGTGACGAACCCATGGCCGGGTGCCTTTTGTTACGCCGGAGCAACGCGCTTGACGGTGTGGTCCTCTCGTTTGCGTAAGGATTACCCTTCTGCTCCGAGTGGAACGGTGTTGTCCGTATCACCGCTGGTGGTCGCTTGTGGCTCCGATGCGCTGGAGATTGTAACCGGTCAGAGTGATAGCAGTGTGTTTATGGCCGGACAGCAATTGGCACAAACCGTTGGTATGGTGGAAGGCGCCAGGTTGAATGCCTGCTTACCTTTGCGGCCTAAGCGGGTACGCGTGTTGATCCTCGGTGTAAACGGCTTTATTGGAAACCACCTCACTGAACGATTGCTGCAAGATGAACGCTACGAAGTGTACGGTTTGGATATCGGTTCTGATGCCATAACCCGTTTTTTGTCAAACCCCCGTTTCCACTTTGTGGAAGGGGATATCACCATCCATTCGGAATGGATTGAGTATCACATCAAGAAATGTGATGTCATTCTGCCGCTGGTTGCTATTGCCACGCCGATTGAATATACGCGCAATCCACTGCGGGTGTTCGAGCTGGATTTTGAAGAAAACTTGAAGATCGTACGCAGTTGTGTCAAACACAAAAAACGCATCATCTTCCCTTCCACATCGGAAGTGTATGGCATGTGCAGCGACAAGGTCTTCGATGAGGATTGTTCGTCGCTGGTCGTTGGTCCCATTAACAAACAGCGTTGGATCTATTCAGTGTCAAAGCAACTGCTTGATCGTGTTATCTGGGCATATGGTGAAAAACAAGGGCTGCGTTTTACCCTGTTCCGCCCCTTTAACTGGATGGGACCACGGCTTGATAGCCTGGATGCTGCCCGTATCGGCAGTTCGCGTGCGATTACACAGTTGATCCTAAATCTGGTTGAAGGAACGCCGATTAAACTGATTGATGGTGGTGAACAGAAGCGCTGCTTTACCGATATCAATGACGGCATTGAAGCCCTGTTCCGCATCATTGAGAACCGAGAAGGCAAGTGCGATGGGCGAATCATCAATATCGGTAACCCGGATAACGAAGCTAGCATCCGCGAACTGGCAGAAATGCTGCTTGAAAGTTTTGAACGCCATCCATTACGACACCAGTATCCGGCGTTTGCGGGCATGTGCGAGGTAGAAAGCGGCAGCTACTATGGTAAAGGTTATCAGGATGTGGAGCACCGTAAACCGAGCATTGCCAATGCTCGCCGTCTGCTCGGGTGGGCTCCGCAAGTTGATATTCGTCAGACAATAGATGAAACACTCGACTTTTTCCTGAGTTCCCACAGCACGTCGGATTCCACGTTATGAAACGTGTTGGGCTGCGCATTGATGTTGACACCTGGCGCGGTACGCGAGAAGGGATGCCACGACTGCTGGAAACCTTGGCGTTGCATGGTGTGAGGGCTAGCGTCTTTTTCAGTGTAGGGCCCGACAACATGGGGCGCCATCTTTGGCGCCTCGCAAAACCAGCATTTTTGTGGAAGATGCTGCGCTCCAATGCCGTTTCTTTGTATGGCTGGGATATCCTGCTGGCGGGCACTGCCTGGCCGGGCCGTCTGATTGGGCGCGGTAATGCGGAGGTTATGCGACAAACGGCGCGCACCCATGAGGTGGGGCTTCATGCCTGGGATCACTTTGCCTGGCAAACGTGGGCGGGCATTTGGAATACGGCACAGTTACATCGCCATATTGCGCTGGGTAAGACGGCGCTGGAGGACCTGCTGGGTCAAGCTGTCACCTGTTCCGCTGTAGCCGGATGGCGTGCAGATCAGCGCGTCATTGAGGCTAAACAATGCTTTGGTTTCCGCTACAACAGCGACTGCCGAGGAAGTACGCTGTTTCGTCCCCGATTGGTGAATGGGGCCTTGGGTACCGTTCAGATCCCCGTCTCATTGCCGACCTGGGACGAAGTTGTCGGTTCTACCGTGAAACCGCAACAGTTTAACCGCTATTTACTCGATGCTATACATAGCGCGCCCGGCACACCGGTGTACACCATACATGCTGAAGTAGAAGGTATCGCCTTTCTCCAACAATTCTCGGCGCTTCTCACTATGGCACGTTTGGAAGGCCTTCAGTTCTGCCCGTTAGGGGAGTTATTGCCGACATCTGACTCTGATTTACCCATTGGAAAAGTCGTTCGCGGCACCATTCAGGGGCGGGAAGGGTGGCTGGGTTGCCAGCAGGGAGTTGATGATCAACATTATCAGGTCAATCAGTGATGAAGACTATTACATACGCACTCGCACTCGTTGGTTTATGGGCGCTTTACTATGTGATCCCCATTGAATATCGTTTGCTTTGGCAGCCGGATGAAACCCGTTATGCAGAAATCAGCCGTGGCTTGTTAGCGTCTGGCGATTGGGTCGTGCCGCATTTTTTAGGCATCCGTTATTTTGAAAAGCCGATAGCGGGCTACTGGATTAACAGTCTGGGGCAATGGATCTTTGGCCACTCTAACTTTGCGGTGCGTGCGGGAGTGCTGTTCTCCTCTACGTTGACGGCCTGTCTGGTTGCGTGGATTTCCTGGCGGATCTGGCGAGACAAACGCACTGCTTTGCTCGCTGCAGTGATCTATCTTTCCTGCTTGCTGGTTTACGGCGTTGGCACTTACGCCGTGCTCGATCCCATGCTTGCACTCTGGCTGACACTTGGTATGTGCAGCTTCTGGTATGCCGCAGAATCCGAGTCCGTGACCAAAAAGGTTATTGGATATGTGATACTGGGAGTGGCTTGCGGCATGGGGGTGATGACCAAAGGGTTCTTGGCTCTGGCTGTGCCCGTTATCAGCGTGTTGCCGTGGGTAGCAGAAAAGAAGCAGTGGAAATCGTTGCTGATATTTGGTCCGCTGGCGGTGCTGAGTGCTGCTGCGGTAACGTTGCCTTGGGCGCTGACTATCGCCGAGCGTGAACCAACCTTTTGGCACTACTTTTTCTGGGTAGAACACATCCAACGTTTTGCGCAAGAAGAGGCGCAGCATCGCGCGCCGTTTTGGTACTATCTGCCGGTGTTTTTGCTTGGGGCCTTGCCTTGGCTGGGGTTCTTGCCGGGGGCGTTGTATCGGGGCTGGTGCGACAGGAAAGAAAATAGCGGCCTGATCTATTTGCTGGGCTGGGTAATTATGCCACTGCTGTTTTTCAGCCTCGCGAAAGGAAAACTGCTGACCTATATTCTGCCGTGCTACGCGCCGCTGGCAGCATTGCTGGCTCATCATGCGCTACGAGCGGCGAGCGAGGGTGCCAAGGCGCTGCGCGCCAATGCTGTCATCAATATGCTGTTTGGCTTTATTGGCTTGCTAGCGGTATTGTTGGTATTGGCCCCGCATTCGCTGGCGCATTATCCGCTTTTTACCCTGCAGGAATCTGGAAAGGTTTTGGTTGCTGCCACGATATTTTTCGCGTGGTTATTGGTGGGGTTCCTGTCGTTTACTCGACCACATAAACGGTGGTTTTATGCGTCGCTTTGTCCGCTAGCGCTAGCGTTACTGATAGGTTTTGCCATTCCCGATCGTGTAGTGAATGCCAAACAGCCACAGGCGGTACTCAAACTTGTTGACGCGGAACTGCAAGCGAGTCGCTATGTGTTATCTAACAGCGTGGGCGTTGCCTCGGCCATTGCCTGGGAGCTTCAGCGTGACGATATATTTCTTTATAGCAGTCGCGGTGAGCTGGAGTGGGGGCTGCAGTTTGAAGACAGCGCTGAACGGTTTGTTTCTGAAGAGGCCTTCCCCGCCTGGCTGGCAGCCCATCGTCAGCAAGGTAATATCTCGCTGATGCTACTGCTGGACAGTGACGACAGAACGACGATACACGCGTTGCCAACGCCAGACCGTGTCTATCAACAAGGAAGATTTGCCGTTATCGAGTATTACTCGCGATGAGTGCTTGGCTGGGGGTGTTACTCGTCAGCATTCTAAGCTGTCTGGGGCAGCTTTGCCAAAAGCAGGCTACCAGTCCGCCAGTTGGCGCAGTTCGTTCGACCTATGCGCTGCGATGGCTGTTTGCTGCTCTGCTCCTGTTAGGGATTGCGTTGTTACTGTGGTTGGTTGTGTTGCAACAGCTTCCTGTGGGTATCGCGTATCCCATGCTAAGCCTTAATCTGGTCTGGGTTACGCTAGCAGCACGCTGGATCTGGCGGGAGCCTATTGATGCGCGGCATACCCTCGGCATTCTGTTTATCATTGTGGGCGTGATTTTGCTCGGGGCAACGGGTTAGCGTGGAGACGATCGTGTGGGATATTTAGCAGCGTGTTTCAGCGTCATTTTAGTCAGCGTTGCGCAGTTGGCGATTAAATATGCACTCTCTGAGTTACCCCCAGTGTGGTCAATGCGTGTACTGTGGGACAGCGCACCGAGCCAGTGGCTATTGCTGGCAGCCGGGTTGGGGTGCTACCTGCTGTCGCTGATCGTCTGGTATTTCGCCCTGCGCCAGTTGGCATTAGGCAAAGCCTATGCTTTTTTAAGCCTGAGTTATGTGCTGGTGTGGGGAGGCTCGCATTTCTTACCTGAGTTTTCAGAACCTTTTTCATGGCAGGCCTGCATCGGCGTGCTGGCAATTGTGGTGGGTGTGCTGTTGGTGTGCTGGCCATCGCGCGAAGGGAAAATACCTGCCTCGTTGTAGCGAGGGAGTCGATCAAGTTCAAAAAAAACAAACATTTTCAGGTGTACTTTCTTGTCATTCTTATCGTAATAGCACCGTGTGAGATAGGTCATAGCATCCATACCCTAGATCGGAAATAATACGAAACCGTTATCAATAGGAACTGAAGGGATATTCCTACGGCGGCGGAGGGGCGAAAACGGATTCTCAGACACGGTGTCTGACTGACAGAAAAGAGCATGATGAACAACAAATACCCATTGCAAGAAATCCTTGACGTTGAACGGCTGCAAACGTTGCAGGATAACTTCAGCAAATCCATGATGATTGCATTGGTGGTTGTTGATGAAAAAGGCGTTCCGGTTACCAAACCCAGCGGATTTTCTGATTTTTGCGCCCGTTCGCGGCGTAATCCTGCATTAGCGCAACACTGCTACGACTGTGATGACGCCGGAGGAAGGGCTGCCATGGCCGCCTGCCGCCCGGTGGTGTATCGCTGCTACTGCGGGTTCGTTGAGTTCGCGGTGCCCATCATGATAGACAACCACTATCTGGGTGCATTTATCTCCGGTCAGGTCAAAGTCGAAACCTCAAAAGAGGCTGAAATCCCCTACATTCTGGCGGAAAATGGCGTGTGGGAAGAGAATCCCATGCTGGTGAATCTGCATGAAAACACCAAACGCATGCCCTATGAGCGTTTTGAATCTACCGCTTATACGCTGCTGCATGTCGCGTCCTATTTGGTGGAACAGGCTTACGCCAACAACATCCAGCGCGAGTTGCATCAAAAAGATCTGGCGTTGACCAATGAATTGCGCAAACGCGTGGACATCGAGCGCTCTCTGCATGAGGCGGAGTTTAAAGCGCTTTCTTATCAGATAAACCCCCATTTCCTGTTTAACGTACTCAATACTATCGGTCGTTTAGCCTTTTTGGAGAATGCCCAGCGCACCGAAAACATGGTGCATGATTTTTCTGACATGATGCGCTATCTGCTACGCAAAAGTAATAATGGGCTGATCACGCTGCGTAATGAAATCAATTACGTCAACAGCTACATGTCGATTCAAAAAGTCCGCATGAGCGATCGTTTTGATTATATATTCAGTATTCCAGATAAATATCTGGATGTGATTTGCCCCTTTCTTATATTGCAGCCGCTGGTGGAGAACTTCTTTAATTACGTGGTTGAGCCGCGAGAAATAAAAAGTCACATTCACATTAAAGCCACAGACGATGGCCACGATGTGATCATTGAAGTGACGGATAATGGCGATGGTATTTCGCCACAGGATATCGAGCATATTCTCTCCGGTAATGAGAATCGCCAGAAAGGCGGCATCGGTATCAACAACATTCAAAATCGACTTCAGTTGCTGTTCGGCGAACGTTATGGGTTGGAGATTGCCAGTCCACACAAACCGAAGCTGGGAACCTCTATCAAACTGCGTTTCCCGATGCAGGAAGTCCATTAATCCGGGGAGAAACACAATGTACAATTTTGTGATTGTGGAAGATGAACACATTGAATCCGAATCTCTGCGCCGCATGATTTCGGAGCACATCGAAAATGCCACCATTCATGAAGCATCGACCGGACGCAAAGCCATTCAACTGATCGATCAACTGAATCATATCGACATGATCCTGGTGGATATCAATATCCCGTTGCCCAATGGGAGAGAGGTGATCGAGTACCTGCGCCGTAAAAACGATCAGACCAAAGTGATCGTCACCACCGCCAATGATGATTTCGATATTGTGCGCAGCATGTTAAGCCTGAAAGTGGATGATTACCTGCTCAAACCGGTTAAACAGAGCGTCATGACCGATGTGATCAAAAAAGTGCTGCACTACGATGAACAGGATAATCAGGTAACACGTGAACTGAAACAGAAAGTGTTTTCCCTGATCGACGACGGCGATTACCCCGCCTGGCATGAGCTGGTGTTTCAGACCATTGACGGTGCTTACTGGGATAAATCCGGCGATCGTCGTCAGACGGTCGTGGATTTTCTTGCACTGCTTGATCAATACGTGACGGCGCAAGGCGACAAGTTTGCCGCTTCTCATTCTGCGGCGTTGAAAGGGATAATGCGCGACGTTGCCAGCCGCGGTTTGACAGAAGGGCTTTACTACCGTGTTCTGCGCGGCGTGTTTACCCTGAGTGAAGCCCTGTTTGAGCGGGTGTTCAAAAGCGCTGCACCGCAGGGGGATTTTATCGAACGCGCGCGTTATCACATCGAGAAGAATATTTTCACCAACATCACCCTGGATGATATCGCCGAACGCGCTTTTGTCAGCGCCTGTTATCTGAGCCGGGCCTTCAAGAAAGCCACCGGTACCGGTTTTTCTACCTATGTGGCAAATCGAAAAATCAAAATTGCTAAATCTCTGCTGCAATTCAGTGATTTAAAGGTCAATACCATTGCGCTGGAACTGGCGTATCAGGATGCGAACTATTTCTGCCGCATCTTTAAAAAAGAGACCAATATGTCACCTTCCGACTACCGCAAACTGATGGTGTTTAACCCTCAGGTAGCCCCACCGGAAGCGGGGAACAGCGTAGTGCTACCCGCACGGTGATAACGCAAAATAGTCCAACCTGACAGCAAGAAAGTTCACCGGAGCCGATCGCCCTCCCGAGTAAAATAACGGGATACTCTCAGTGGGGCGAGGCGTGCGTGGACGAGTACCTGTTTACTTCCGAATCGGTGGCGGAAGGCCATCCAGACAAAATCGCCGATCAAATTTCCGATGCGATTTTGGATGCGGTGTTGCTACAAGATCCCTGGGGCCGCGTGGCGTGCGAATGTCTGGTGAAAACCGGCGTCGCCATCGTGGCGGGAGAAATCACCACCACTGCATCCATTGATGTGGAAAGCGTGGTGCGTCACACCATCAAACAGATCGGTTATAACCACTCTTCGCTTGGCTACGACGGCAATACCTGCGGCGTGCTCAACCTGATTGGTCGGCAGTCGCCGGATATTGCCAGCGGCATTCAGGGGGCGGCGTTAACTGAGCTGGGCGCTGGCGATCAGGGCATCACTTTTGGCTATGCTACTGATGATACGCCAGAATTGATGCCTGCCACCCTGGTCTATGCGCATCAGTTGATGGCGCGTCAGGCGCAACTGCGTAAATCCGGTCGATTGCCATTTTTACGACCAGATGCCAAAAGTCAGGTGACGCTGCGCTACTGCGATCGTCAGGTAATTGCGGCGGACACCATTGTCATTTCCACACAGCACGCACCCGATGTCTCGCTTGAAACGCTGCGCGAAGCGGTGATCGAAGAGATCGTTAAACCGGTGCTTCCCACTCGTTGGCTGACGCCGCACACCCGTATTCTGGTCAACCCGGCTGGGGCGTTTGTCACGGGAGGGCCGGTGGGTGACTGCGGACTGACCGGGCGCAAGATCATCGTCGATACCTATGGCGGCGCTGCGTGCCACGGTGGCGGTGCGTTTTCGGGGAAAGATCCTTCCAAAGTCGATCGCTCAGCGGCCTATGCGGCACGCTACGTGGCCAAGAACATCGTGGCCGCCGGATTGGCGGCGCGCTGTGAAGTGCAGTTGGCCTGGGCTATCGGCGTTGCGCGTCCGGTTGCGGTGCGCATCAACACGTTTGGTACCGGGCGGATGAGTAGCGCCCGGTTGCAGCAACTGGTGGACGCGTATTTCGATCTCAGCGTTTACGGCATGATTACGTCGCTTGATTTACTGGCGCCGCGTTATCGCCACACAGCATGTTACGGGCATTTCGGGCGATCCGATTTTCCCTGGGAATTCACCGATAAAGCCGCGTTGTTACAGCGCGCGGCTTCATTGATATAACGATAAACAGGAATCGCTTATGGCTAAGCAAAGTTTGGGTCTGATAGAAACCGTGGGGCTTGCCGCGGCCGTTGAGGCAGCGGATGCGGCGGTGAAATCTGCTAATGTCAATCTGGTCGGTTATGAGCTGACGAAAGGCGGTGGTATGGTCACCGTGAAGCTGGAAGGGGAAGTGGGGGCGGTCAATGCCGCGATTGCAGCAGCGAGCGTTGCGGCGGCTAAAGTGGGGCAGGTGTATGCCTATAAGGTGATTGCGCGCACCGCTGAACGCATTGAAACCATCACGCATTCGGCAGAGACGGTTGGCGTTGCCAAACCAGAACCGGTGGCACCGGCAGCAGTTATCACTCCGCCTGTCGCACCTGAACCAGAAGCGAAGGAAACTACGATTCCCGTGGTGACACTCGAGCCAAGCGATAATGGCTCGTCATGCGGGGATATCTTTAAGCCGCCAGTGCCTGCGCCACAACCGGCTGCACAAGCGCCTGTTGCGCCGGACGCCGCACTAAAGACAGAGCCTGAGCCGCCCGCGAAAAAACCGACGCCACGCCCAGCGGGAAAAAACACCCCGCGTAAGGGTGATAAATAGTCACAACGTGATTTCTCTTCCTACTCTCCCTGGCACCGCCGGGGATTTTTTTGTTCTTATAGGGCACCCATTTCCGAGGGTATCGCGCAGCGACGGCATTGCGCAAAAAGCGCGGGGTCACGGGGTGTGGGCGACTGCACACCCCGTGTCGGGCGCGTGCCACGCGAATGGCAGAGCAACACGGTGGTTTTCGCGCACGAAACCTTACGCAATACGTAAATGACCCCCGCAGTTTTGAGTAGCATCGCTACTGGGGGACGAACTCAAAACAACGGCAGCGCCGCAAAAAATCCAATGGTTGCCAGCAGATTGACCAACGTCGTCATTATCGCAATGGTGAACGCCGGTGGGTCAATATGGGTATCGCCATGAACCAGAAACAGGCGGGAAATCAGTTCACCGAGCAGTGCGCACAGCACGCCGATCACCGCCGCCCAGATCAGACTGCCGGAGGCCGCCGCTGCCAGCGCCGCAGGCAGGGCAATGTGGTGAGAAACCGGCACCTGGGTATTGAAATGCAGGAATACCAATGAGAACGCTGAAATCCCAAAGGCCAGCAGTGCGCCGCTGCCTCCGAAGGTGTGGCCCAGATAGCCAGCCATCAATCCAATACCGATCCCCAAGACCGATAGCTGAGGAATGCGGCTGTGGTAGGGCATCCAGCACTGATCCTGCGGTGGGTAGCAGCGGCGCACTCCGCTTTGTGGTTGGCCCAGCAGGCCAGTAGTCCCAAACATCAGACGCACGATCATTCCAGAGATCACCACGGTTAACGCAACCGTATCAGTCCATGCCAATCCCGAAGAGAAGGCGGGTACTTGATTGAACAGCCAGGCAATGACAAAGCCGATAGCACCAAACGCACCGCCGACCAGCAGCACATCGGGGGCCCCCAATCCGCTGAGTCCGGCGGTGATATCGCGACCAGACGCCAATTTACCCTTTTTCGCCGCATAAGCAGTTGCGGCAACACCGGCCGCAAAGCCGCCGACGTGCGGGCCGAATACGCCAAAGGGAAATTGGATAAATGTGGTGGCGGTGCCGGTGACAATTTGTGATATCGCCATGGCAATGACCAAGAGGCCGACAAATTCAAAGGCCGCCAGGGCGCCGATCGCGGCACCGAAAATACCGCCACCGAAAGCGACTAAAATATCAATGCTGTTCATTACACTCACCTTGATTGTGTGGGTACAAGAAATAAGCGACGTAATACATCACGTCGGTATTATTGATGTGAAAA
>NZ_JAGFPF010000691.1:0-1036 GCF_025962695.1 Candidatus Symbiopectobacterium sp. NZEC135
AACGACACGAACCTCTTACTGCCACTACTATTTGCTTCAAAACTTTATGAGCGTGAAAACCTCTGCGCACCCCTTCCTTGGTTTTGAATAAATAATAAACTCGCTTAATACTAAAAGGAATGTTTTTACCCTCTTCAAGAGAGATCAAGGCGCCACGTTCATCGCCATGTGTTTGCAATGGGATAAGTTTTATATGCATGAGAATACTCCATTACTATCAGTCAATACACTCAAGAATTAGAACTGTTATAAATTAGATGCATTACTAATTATCAGCAGTATGATGTATAAAGGATACAGTATTGATGCGCGCATCAATAAAATTATAAATTCAATAATAGAAAAGCCGGACGTCGCCCGGCCTAGAATAGTATCAACAATTATTAACGCTAATTTATTTATTTTTTTCTGATTTATAATCATAAGTATAATAATGATAATTACCATACCCATAATAACTGGCGGCACGTTTAACAATGGCGTTAAGAATCACACCTTTAATCTCAGCACCATTTTGCTCAAAGCGGCGGATACTCACTTCAATTTCTTTCACCGTATTCATTTCAAAACGTGCAACCAGCAGTGATGTTCCTGCATGGCGGCTGATAATAGCAGCATCTGTTACTGCCAGAATCGGCGGTGTATCGAGTAGCACCAAATCATAATTTTCTGCCGTCCACTTAATAAACTCAGCAAAGCGGCTATGCATTAACAACTCTGAAGGATTCGGAGGAACTTGCCCTCTAGGGATAAAATCCATGCCCTCCATATGCGTTTTTCGCACCGCATCTTTTGCTTGTATCTGCCCTGAAAGGATATCAGAAAGACCATTGTTGCTTTGCACGCCCATCAGTTCATGGGCATAGCCTTTGCGCATATCGCAGTCGATAATTAACACTCGCTGACCTGCTTGTGAAATTACCGCTCCCAGGTTAGCACTGATAAAGGTTTTACCAATGGAGGGACTAGCACCCGAGATCATCAGCACATTGTTTTTAGCTTCCATCATCGCAAAGTGCAGGCTGGTGCGCAGGCT
>NZ_JAGFPF010000692.1:0-1036 GCF_025962695.1 Candidatus Symbiopectobacterium sp. NZEC135
CAATAAGGAAACACCTTTCATTATCACTTCCTGTTTGACGGACAAGGAGCAAAGCGGTTGCACCACGCTTTGCTCAAACTGACTGCCCTGATGAATAGCCGGAAATACCGCTCACTCTACTGGAGGGGCAGCAAAACACAACAGGCAGATGACTGAAATCGAGTCTCGGCAGGCTTCTGTTTATGCTCAGTTAGGCATATTGAGGGGTTAGCGTGCCGTCACAATCGCCACCTTGCTAATGCCCGCGCGCTCAATACTGACCAGTGATTTTGCCACCAGGCCATAATTTACCGTTTCACTGGCGCGCAGTTGTACTTGAAGGCGTTCATTTTCGCTACGCGCCGCGAGCAGTCGCGATTCCAACTGTTCAAGGGGCAGCGGCGTCTGTGCAACGAATAACTGGCCGTTATCATCGATACTGACCACCAGCGGCTGCTGCGTATCGGGCGGTGCGGTGGCCGCTGTTTTCGGCAAATTGACCGGCACGGCGTTGGTGAGCAACGGCGCGGTGACAATAAACACCACCAGCAGTACCAGCATCACATCCACCAGAGGCGTGACATTGATTTCGCTTTGCAATTCCGATGTAGAGTGGGGAGAAAATGCCATGGTAGTGCTCCTGTCAGGACTGTGATGCGAGCTGAGTCGCGGGTGTCAGGCTGAAGCCGTTCTTTTGCACCACATTGTAAAAATCGTGGGCGAAGTTATCCAAACGGGCGACGGCGTTTTTTACCCGACGCAAAAAGTACGTGTATCCCAGTTCCGCAGGAACCGCGACGGCGATACCAATCCCGGTAGCCAGTAAGGCAGAACCGACCGGACCGGCGACGGTTTCCAGACTGGCACTGCCTGCCTGGCTGATACTCTGCAACGCTTCCATGATGCCCCACACGGTGCCAAACAGGCCGATAAACGGCGAAATGGATCCAATGGATGCCATCAAGGCCAGACCGGCTTCCAGCCGTTGGCTCTCGCGTTGAATTTGATGCCGCAGGGCGCGCGCGAAGCGGTCTTGAAAATCGATGGACTGCGCCAG
>NZ_JAGFPF010000690.1:0-1036 GCF_025962695.1 Candidatus Symbiopectobacterium sp. NZEC135
ATCTCAGTTCAGTGGAAAGAACGATTGAACATGATAATTTTGGCCTCGCTGTCGCAATCTTTCATCTTTTATTCATGGGGCGTCATCCATACGCTGGACGCTATAAGGGACCAGACATATCTATGAGCGAAGCCATCGCTCAAAATCGTTTTGCATTTTCTCTCTTTAGGCAAAACGAAACACAGACCACATCACCTCCAGGCGCATTAACACTTGATCTCTTTCCTGTTGTCGTAGCCCAAGCATTTGAAAAAGCGTTTGGTTTGACACCCAGTGCTCGTCCGGATGCCAAAGTATGGATTCAAATTCTGACAACGCTTGAATCTTCATTAAATCACTGTAGTAAAACTAAGACACATTTTTATCCTAGTAAAGCTAAAGGTTGCGTTTGGTGCAGATTAGCTAGCAATAATGCGTTTGATATGTTTCCTGATCTGTCTGCGATATTCCCCACTTTATCAACCGATACACATGGAACAGAAAAAGCTATCCAAGAAATACAGATGTTCCGTTTTCCTACTGCAGATGATTTATTACCTTCACCATCATCTATAAATAGACCAAGCGATGCACTTATAGCAGTCAAAAATAGTAAATATCGTAACTCCTTATTAGGTTTTTTCATGATGGGAGCGGCTGTTTATGGTTTTATATATGAACCTGCAATATTCTATGTATGGATAGGTCTCGCTATATGGGGTTATTCTCTTTTTTCTGAGCGTAAAGTTGAACAGTCAAGATTTTTAAAGGCTTTTCAAGAAGCTGATGAATTGGTGCAACATGAACTGGATGTTTTTTTACAGCGCAATGGATTGACGGAAATTATTAAGGTTCGGGGGGGGCTTGATATCGCAATTACTATATATAGGGAGCAAGATGTCGCTTTAACTCATGATCTTGCCCTATTAAAGTCCAATCGAGAGGCTCGTCAATTAAGAGCCTATCTGGACAGTTTCTCTATTCGTCAAGCTAATATATCAGGTATCGGGCCCGCAAAAACTGCGACGTTAATATCATTCGGAATTGAAACCGCTGA
>NZ_JAGFPF010000693.1:0-1032 GCF_025962695.1 Candidatus Symbiopectobacterium sp. NZEC135
AAACCGCATTGCAGCGCACGCTGGAGGGCTTGCCCGGCCCCGCCTACCTCAGTATCCCGCTGGATCTGCTGAAAACCGAGGTGCCGGATCGGGCGGCATTGGACATGTTGCAAGCCGTGCAGCCACTCACCCGGTCGAAGAAAGCCAAGCCTGCGCGCGCCGACATTATTCGCGCCGCCCAGAGCATCACCGATGCCACGCATCCGATGATTGTCATTGGTAATCAGGTTATCCGCGACACTGCACAGGCAAGCGTGTGCCGCTTCGCACAACAGATCAATGCGCCAATTATCTGCGCCCTCGCAGCCAAGGGCGCCGTGCCCGACGATCACCCTCAGTTTCTGACTGCCGCCAATCAATATCTGGATAGCGTATACCGCACATCCGTGCTGCACCCGCTGTTTGAGGGCGTCGATTTGATGATTTTGATTGGCTACGATTTCGGTGAGGACCTGAAACCGGCATTGTGGGGTAACGATAAACCCACGCTGATGATAAACAGCGTAGATGTCCCCATGGGCGATATTTTCCAACCCGATATTCTCTGTCTGGGCAATATCACACGCAGCCTTGACCAACTTGCCCACTACGCGTTGCCTCAGCAGGAATGGCTGGCGTCTCATCAGCGATTGAAGCGTTTTTTTGACATGCGCCAGCCCGCAGCACAGCCTGACACCCTCACCGATATTCCACGCATTGTGGCTGCCTTGAGCACCGCGCTGGGGCATGATGGCATATTCTGTAGCGACGTCGGGTTGCACCAGCAGTATGCCGGGCTGCTGGCTACCACCTACCGTTCAAACCACTTTTTGTGTTCCAACGTCTGCGGCAGTTTCGGCTTTGGCCTCCCCGCTGCCATGGCGGCGCAGATATGCCATCCCGAAACGCGCGTTATTGCCTTCTGCGGCGACGGCGGATTTCACACCACCAGCCAGGAACTTGAAACCCTTGCCCGTTACTCGCTACCGGTGGTTATCGTGGTTCTGTCGGATTCAGCGTTTGGCCTTATCAAGTATTACCAGCATCTCGAGG
>NZ_JAGFPF010000695.1:0-1029 GCF_025962695.1 Candidatus Symbiopectobacterium sp. NZEC135
TTCGGTATAACCGTCGCGGTAAATGTGTGAGACAATATTATTGCCATTATGCAAATCATTTAATGCAGTTGCATCGATATTTATTGTCAGCGCGCTGCGGTCAATATCAATGCGACCATCATTGCTGACCAGCCAGTTATTAAAAGTATAGCGCTGGGTATCGACCAGTCGATTGATATAAATGTAGTTATTGATCAAGTCGATATAATATCTGACGTTATTGAAGGTATAACCGGTGTAGTTCGAGAAACTGTACGTTGAGGAGGCACCCGCTTCATACTCCTGAATATTTGCCAGTGCGGCAACATCCTGGCTCCAGTCCGCGCACTCCGGGTTGCGTGTCTGTAACGTTCCACTGAGCGTAGGCAAAGTCTGTTTCAGTAAGTTCAAACCATAGGTTTCGCCCACTGACTCGGCATACTGACAGATATCATGCGGTATGTTCACTTTGTTATCGATAACGGATGCTGAAGGCGAAAACGCCCTGGAGAGGCGGAAGGCAATATTTTGGTTAATATATTCTTCATGAAATAGCGCAGATTTGCCATTCTCCGCAATATATCCCATATAGCTTCTGAGCCCGAGATACTCATTAACAATAAAACTGGTAAAAATGCTGGTGGTCAGAATCACAATGAAAATAATTGCGCTAATAAATTTTGGCTGTGACAAGATGCAGCATCCCTTTATTAAGCACTGATAGCCATAGTTATAGCATAAAGCGCTTCATTGTGTGCAAAAGGGCAGGCGAAGGCCGGCCCCTTTGTTTTGCGTTTTCTTTAGCGTGTTGATACCGCTCAGGTGTGTGTAATAAAGCGGGACAGACGCTGTTGCAGCCGTCGATTTTCTAGGCGCAACTGTGCGTTCTCTTCCAATAATGTCAGGGCTACGGCGATACCGGGCCAATCTAACGCTAACTCTCTTCTTAAACGTAGGGCGTGCTGCATAATCGCGGCTGCACGATCGTCAAATTGCCAGCATGAGTGTTCATCTTCATGAGGTTCAATCACTCCCAGGCCGACAATTTCA
>NZ_JAGFPF010000694.1:0-1029 GCF_025962695.1 Candidatus Symbiopectobacterium sp. NZEC135
GGAATCAGCCTCAATAGAAAACAATTTGAAAAGGTCTCATCAACTTAACGAACAAGCGGATATGGCCAGAAACGGCCTACAGCACCATAAGGATAAATTGGTTAATGACGGTATCACGGTCGATAGTGATGTTTCCGCACGTCTGGTACAAGCACACGCAAAGTTGAATACGGAAAGTCAAATACTGCGCGATAGCCATCAACAAATATCGAATACATCGATGAAAAACCGCATTCAAGCCGATGCTTTGATGCAAGCTAGCCGATCGGTTCACGATATCACACAGGGGACATACGGTGTCACGGCGGCGGAGCAAAGCAAAGAAGCCGAAATAATGCGAGCGAATCAAACGGTGAGTGGTGAAGTGGACAGTGTTCATCAGCAAACGGCAAAAAAATCCAGTGAGGGCGAATCTGCCTTACGGCAAGCGTTACTGGCTATTCTTAATAACAACAATGATGCGGTCTCCGCAGTTGCCAGCAAGATGGCATAACGCATTCGCGGCTTCTGTTGCGACATCTTCTTGATAGTTGAGCCGCTATCTCTTTTATTTTGGGCGAAAAAATGACTATTTCTACTGTGCTATTACCGGCCTGCACGGCAAGGTTTCCCGGCGTGGACGCCGCTCCCTTTACCACAGCAGCGTCTTGGCAGGGGGCACCGGAGGTCTCCGAGGCTTATTCGCTGCATGATGTGAAAACCGTTTTGCTGTTTCTTATCACTGACAACCAAGAGGAAAATACGCTAACCCGATGGCCGATAGCATTCTGCGAAATGCATGACAAAATGCTCAGTCTTGAGCAGTTGCTTACCCGTTTTAACATGAATCCCAGTTTGCCATCCGGTGAGAAATTATTGCAGTACGTTGACGATATCCGTCTTGCGCAACAACAGAGTGCTTTGCCGGGAGAAAACGGCGATGACATAACAGCGCAGTTGACGGCATTGCAGCAGGCCATTCAGGCGCAACTTAACAAGATTCAGCATCAGATTCGTGACGACAAGTTGAATAATAAAGCATCGTTAGCC
>NZ_JAGFPF010000697.1:0-1028 GCF_025962695.1 Candidatus Symbiopectobacterium sp. NZEC135
ATCGATTCATTTTTATTTTCTTGATAGAAAAAACCGATCGAATAAGAAAAATTAAACGGTTTAACGATCGTTTTTTTTCGATCGATCTTGTGTTTATAATAGCGTGAGACTATACAACACTCCGTGCTTCGCTTTGATATCTGGATAATGTCAACAAGCGCAAAAATCAACATTAAATTAACATATAGCTAAATGCAGTAAGGTGATAAGTGGTTCAAAACCGTATTCATCTTAGATGGAAAAAATGTTTTCCGGCTTATAGCCAAACAGATTTCTTATACTAGTGTCTTGCTACATGCATCGGTAATCAGGAATTTGCGAACATCCAGGGAACCTATTGTAATTAAATGAAACATTATCCACCTCGCAAGGAATTTATGGGTAATCTGTCAGATAATCATCGTAGGAAAACACGTTATTAAATAAATAGAACAGATGGAATTGGCATGAATTTTTTTAAAAATATGAGCATTGGTAATCGGCTTTTTTCAGGGTTTGGCGTGTTAATCATATTAACGCTCTCATTATCCTCACTCAGTTATTTCTTCATAAAGAACATTGAAATTGAACTTGAAGAGATCACTGAGGATCGGATGATGAAGGTGGATATGTTACGTGACATCCAGGATATCCTTAACACCAATATACGCACTCTGCGTGACATTATTCTACTTCCAGAACAGCAGACGAAAGAAAAACAAAACCTCAAAGATATTATCGCCAAAACCACCAACACCGCGAGTGATATATATAAAAAACTTGATGTAACCATCAACACTAAGGAAGGCAGGGATTTATTTAATCAACTCGCTGAGATTAGAAAAGAATACAGCATCCATATTAATAAAGCCGTTAACTATGCCATGGAAGATAGGGATGACCAGGCAACAGCGTTAGTCTTTGGTGAAATAGCCAACATTCAAGGCATTTATTTTAGTAAACTTACTGAGTTTACCGAATTACAAGAAGCCTATGTGGATACCGCAAAGCAAATCACCAAGGATTATATTACCAAAGCCTTGTACTGG
>NZ_JAGFPF010000696.1:0-1028 GCF_025962695.1 Candidatus Symbiopectobacterium sp. NZEC135
AATTTAGCCAGCGTATGGCTGCTATTGCGCACGCCCATGCGCCAGCGTAGCTGCAACTGTTTATCCAAGGCAGGGCTCAGGGCTGAAATTGGAATGAATACCGGGAAGCCCTCATCAATCAATGACTGCGCCGCCTTGGCGCTGTTCGCACTTTTCACCCCGAGCGCTTGCAGAATTTCCGCGCTGGTTACCCGCGTTGGGTCATTTTCAACGCCGTGCACCACCACCGGAAAGCCCAATTTAACCAGCAGTAACGCCAGCAGCGGCGTCAGGTTGGCCTGACGTCGCGCACCGTTGTAGCTAGGGATAACGATAGGCATAGGGCGACCCGCAGGCGCGTGCAGGCGTAACACTTGCTCGCTGGCAGCCTGATAGAAACCGCGCAGTTCTGCTTCACCTTCCCCTTTGATTCGCAAGGCAATCAGTATACCGCCCAGTTCCAGATCGGGCACATCACCTTGCAGCATATGACGATACAGCGTGTAGGCGGCGTCTTGATCCAAATCACGTGCGTGATTTTTCCCCCGCCCGACCTCTTTGATGATGGTGGTAAAGTCCATGCGTTCTCCCGCGAAAAAGACGATCGATCTCTTTGTGCAAAAATAGCATGTTTATATCAGGCTGGCACATCGCGTTGTTCAATGGGAAATACCGGCAACGCCGCCAGCAGTTGCGCACCGTATCCCTTGGTCAACAAACGCCTGTCATAGATAACGATCTCGCCAAAACAGCTATGGCTGCGAATCAAGCGCCCGACCTGCTGAATCAGGTTAAAGGAAGCGGCGGGTAGGCTTTGTACCACGAAGGGATGGCGTTTTTGGCTTTTTAGCCACTCTCCTTCAGTGAGGATCACCGGGCTGTCAATCGGGGGAAAAGCAATCTTATGGATATGTACCTGCGACAGCAGCTCACCTTTCAAATCCAGTCCTTCGGCAAAAGATTGCAAGCCAACCAGTACGCTGACATCGCCCGCCTCAACGCGTTGGCGGTGTAGCGCAATCAAGCGCGAACGCGGCTGATCCCCCTGT
>NZ_JAGFPF010000700.1:0-1013 GCF_025962695.1 Candidatus Symbiopectobacterium sp. NZEC135
GGATACGGGACAGTCTGGCGGTGTTCCGTTTTCCGGCCTACGTGCTGCACACGGTTGCCTTGTTGCTGTTTTTTATCGCTATGTCGGTACAAATCTGGATACCGGCTTATTTGCATCGCGTTTTTGCGCTCACCAATCCGCAGGCATCAGGTTTTTTGGCGCAGGTGTTGCTGTACACGCTGCCAATGGGGCTGATTGGCGGGTATTTTTCCAGCCTGTTATTGCGTCAGTATCGCTGGGGATTCCCGCTGTTTTTAGCCAGCACTTCACTGCTGGCGGCGTTGGCATTTTCGTTGGCCTATAGCAGCCCGACGCTGTCACACGCGCAGGTGGGGATTGCGGCCGGGATTGCCGCCTTTGGCTTTAGCGCCGGAACCTTGACCACGCTGATTGTTGAAACGGTGCCGCCGCATTTGCGTAACAGCGCCATGGCTTATTCCATCGTATTGACGTCCGGCCTGGCCGGTGTGATTGGTCCGGAGCTGGTTGGTCAGTTGTCCGATCGCTATACCCTGGGGGTGGCAATGTATGTCGCGCCAGTGGCTTACGCCAGTGCGGGTGCGGTGTGGCTGGTGCTTGCCCTGTGGCAGGCGCGATCGCAGTCAGGCACCACGACGGCATAAGCGAGGGAAACGTTTAAAGGGCACCGGAACCGCGACCGAAAGTGTTATAAAGTAACATAATGTATCGTCTCTTGACGCAGATAATGGCACCCAGATTTTCCGGGTGACAGACTGATGACAAAATCACTTTACCTCGTCATCCTCGGTTTCCCTCTCGTCATCCTCGGCGAAAGCCGGGGATCTCTGCCAGAAGAAACGCGTTTCACCTGCAAGAGATTCCCGCCTGCGCGGGAATGACGGTGAGAGTAGAGCCCTTTGTGGTTAGGGCCCCATCAATTCAAGGTTTTGGTCACGCGAATCAAGGCGAACAGGCCGCCCTCGATGATGTCGCCTTCGGTCTGATAGGCCAGTTGTAGATAAAACTGGCGCACGTCCCACTTGCTGGTGGTC
>NZ_JAGFPF010000069.1:0-20227 GCF_025962695.1 Candidatus Symbiopectobacterium sp. NZEC135
TGCATGGACGGGAAGTGTGGCTATCGGAAGGTCGTCTCTCTATTGGTGAGCGGGAATGCGATCTGTGCATCCCTTTGTTGGTCGCAAGCCGCATCGAACTGGCGATCGCTGACGGGCAACTCTATGTCAATGCGGAAAAGGTGTCGGTACGGGTAAATGGTCGCCGCCATATACAGCATCATCCATTGCCGTCCCAGGGGGTATTGGAGGCGGCAGGGTTGGCGATGGCGTTTGGGCCACAGCAGGCGGACCTTGCCGGTTATTGCTTGCCGGCTCGCCGGTTTTCAAACGGCTGGGTGCTGGTGCCTGGCATGCTTATGCTGATCTTGGCACTGTTCTCTTTCGCCCTGGAATGGGTTCCACCGCCATCGACGGAGGCTCCAGTAAATGTGAGCGCGTTGTTGCAGCAGGCTGGGTTGACGCAGCTCGTGGCAAAATGGCAGCAGGATGGCGTGCTGCATGTGTCTGGAGATTGCGAATCAAGCGATACGTTGACGCCTTTGTGGCTTGTGCTGCAATCCCGCGATATTCGCTACCAAAATGACGTTATTTGCGCCGATCAACTGGTTCTAAACGTGAAGGATGTGCTGATTCAGGCGGGATACGCACAGGCTCGGGTTGTCAGCCGAGGGCAGGGCAACGTTGCGATCGATGCAGATATTCGTATGGGAGAACAGTGGGCGGCGGTTCAACCGCTGTTGGCCGACATTCCGGGATTACGGCATTGGCAGATAGAAAATCCCTACGACGAGATCGGTAACGCACTGATTAGCGCGCTGCTACAGCAAGGATTAGCGGACAAGGTGAATCTGACGAATAGGGGGTCGCATTTCATCTTGAGTGGCGTGTTGAACGTGCAGGATAAGCAGACCTTGACGCAACTAATGCAGGAGATGCTATCGCGCTATCCAGCGGTGGCGCTGAGCTATCAGGATGTTCCCTTATCCAATGAGTTTTCCAGACAACTGCCAGCCCCTGTCACTGGCATTGTTCATAGCCGTCGTGGCGATTATCTGGTGCTGGGGAATGGCGATACCTTGTCCATCGGCAGTCGACTGGCTGATGGCAGTGAGGTTGTGGCTATCAGCGATAGAGCGGTGACGTTCAGACAAGGGCGCACGCTGATTACGCTTCCATTCAATTTTTAAGGGGAACGACGATGACGACGCTGACGGCATTGGAAGATCGTATTCAGGGTTCGGATGATGATGCCCAAAAGGCCTTGATGGTGCTGCGTGCGGCCCGTCATCGATTAACGTGCACCATGGCGAAACCCATTACGCCAGAGGAATATCAGCATTTTGCCTTATTGCTGGAGGCGGTGATACAGAGCGAAGATATTATCAAAATTATTTACTTTCGTTATCACAATACAGCGCTAGAGGATGAAGTAAGTCAGTAGAGAATAACCATCGTCATACCAACGGATGACATAGTAGTGAACGATGAGAGGTGAACCATGCCAGGAAATATAGCGAGTCAATTTAAAAAATTCGAAGTAGAGTATGAGCATTTATTAAAAATTTTTTCGGAATTTGAAAAGATAAAAGGAAAACTGACCTCAGCGGGGAATACCGTTTTGAACAATGAGATGCAAGCGGAAAAATCGCTGGGTATGCATCACATGAACATTATTTCGGAAAATGCCAAAAAGGACTTAAAAACATTAAGTATCTCCTTGAAAAAAATCGAGACGCATATTAAACACAGCGTTAATAAATAATGTTCATATCTACACTATTTTATATTCCAGGAGGTTTATGATGGAAACGCTGTCAGTTTCTTCATTACCAGGCATTAGTCCTACCGCATTTGAAGACAAAGAAAAGCGTGTAGGAAATATCCCTCAAGAAAAGATGCCTCACTATGGGGCAGCCGATAATATCTTCGCCTATGCCTATGAAATAATGCTGTTGTTGCAGGATGTACAGTCATCCCGCGCCTATGCCCAATTCAATGATATTCAAAATGCATCCAACCGGGCTCGAGATACCCAGGAAAAGGCCAACCAGATGGATGAAGCGGTTACCGAGGCCTCAAAAGGCGATGGTAACGCGAAAGTGGCGGTACCGGCCGACGTTATCGAGTATATGAAGGCGCACGGTATTCAGGTGGATGGCAAATCGATAGAGGAATATATAAAGCAGCATGCGGATGCGGACGGAAAATTGGACAAAGGCAGCCTCCAGGCCATTAAAGCGGCATTGGATAACAGCGCAGGTCGCGACAGCGATCTCTCCTCTCAGGCGCAACTGACGATTCAAAAAGCGATACAGATGCTTAATGCGGCCATTTCGCAGGCGACTAATCTGGTCAGCAAATGGGGCGAAATCCTGCAAATGATCACTCAAAAGACCTATTCATGACGGGAGAAGATAGTCTGGTCATGCTGCAATTCTTGCGTCGCGGTGGTGCGGTGCGCATGTTGCTGAAAAAAGAGGTTAGCGTCGAGTTAGAGACTCTTTTTCGCTATGCCCGACAGTTATCGAACGCCGGAGATTATGGCGCGGCGGTCAACATTTTACGGATATTGACCGCTTACGACGATTGGTCTTTTGACTACTGGTATCAACTTGGGGCGACCTGCCATTCGGCGCACGCCTGGTCAGATGCGCTCTATGCCTATGGCCGGGCCGCGAAAATTAACGTATCGGCTGCGCAGGTTCCTTGTGCCGCGGGGGCGTGTTTTCTGGCCTGCGGTGAGAAAGCATTGGCACGCAAAGCCTTTAAGGCCACGTTGCTGATTTGCGGTGAAAATCGGTCATTACAGGCGATACGCCGTCAAGCGGAGCAAGGACTATCTCGAACAGGAGAGTCTGATGGATAGTGTACAAGTCAGAGCGGGAATGCATTATCCGCTGACCTATGATGAGGGTGAAGAGATGCCTGTCTCTTCTTCAACCAATCAAATAACACACCCAATAGGTTCTGTTGTTGGTCTGCACCATCGGCAAAACCAGGCAAAGCATGCGGAAACGGAAAGCCAGCAAGTGGGTGTGGCGCAGTCGGTGAGCGCGCAGCAGGCAGAGGTTGCCTGGCAACGGCTACTGGCGGCCGGGTATAGCGGTTCCGCCACGTCCTCGTTACAAGACGTCATGAGCATGGATCCACTGTTGTTATCCATGTTGGTGACGCAGCAGATGATGGGTGTATCCAGCAGCAATGTGCAGGCGCTTTGTGAGCAGTTGAACCGATCCACAGAGTTGCAGACTTTCCTGCGCAATAAGCAGGTGGAAAAATATCAGGAGCAGATCAACAAGGCGATTGAACAGGCGGATCAGGTACGCAAATCCGCGCTGTGCAGCGCTGTGTTTGATTGGATAAACAGTGCCATTGAGATAGGGATAGGCGTATTTAAACTGGTCGAAGCTGTGGCAACGGCAGATCCGCTCTCCTTTGCTGCTGGCATCGCTTACTGCTCGGCAGGGGCTGCCGGAATCGTCAAAGGGGGCGCTGAGTTTGCTTTGGGGCTGGGGGCGAATAAAGCCGACTGTGAAGCCATTATTCATGCGGCAGGTTCGATACAAAGCACGTGTGAATATGTCGCGATGGGATTAGATATTTTGCAAATCTGTCGTGGTATTTATGTGGCTCGTGGTTTGCTCGCTGGGGCAGAAAAGGAAATGGGTAGCGGTGCGGGTAAAACGCTGGTTGAGGCAGCAAGCCAAAACAGTAGTGAGGTAGGTCAGCAGATTAAACAGATTGCTGAAAACACGGCTAAAGGTTTTGTCACTAAACTCGAAGCCACGCTTGAGGGGAATGTCAGTCAGTATTTGGCTCGCTCGATGGGCCGCAGCACCACTGTTCAGGGAATCGAACAGCTTGTTGAAAAAACGCTGGAAAGCGCTCTCAAAAATGTGGCGCAAGAGGTTTTGGAAAAAGGTGTTGCCACCGTGGAAAAAGCGCTGCGTAAACGCGTTATGATCTCGTTAGGCAAATCACTTGCCTCCTCCATCATTAAAGATGTCACCTTTCCCTGGTTAACCACGATGCGCATGGCGTTGAGCGGTGGACAAAAAATAACATCGGGTGTTGCTCAATGGAAAGCGGCAGATTTGCGCAAGGAAATTGAAGAATTAATCGTTATGCAACGTATTAACGACATCAAAGATAATTGGACACAGGAACGTAAAAAAAATCAGGAAAAGCAGCTTGGCGATTATTTACAACAGGGTAGTGACACCGTGAACAACACGACACGAATAATGGAAGATTACGGCGCGGTATTGGCAAAAATTGCCTGTAGTCGTGCCTGAGGATATGTTATGAGCCAAAATATACTTGTGAATCAAAATACGTTGCCGATAGACTTATTCCCCGTCAATGTTACTCCGGACCACCTCTCTTCTGTCTTATCCCAAAAGATGGATGCCGCAGTGGCAACCAAGGGAAAGAATATAAGCGATGCCGAATTAGATGACTTTTTCGCGATGTTCGATCAACTGTGGGGAACACTATTAAACCTTGCCCGGCGTTTGCGTGACGTGATGCGCATGTATAACGAAAAGAAGCAGATATTAGGGTGGGGACTTGAGGTTAATGCGCTTTCCACCAGCTTAAACGCGATAGAGCATAGTTTTAGCGCGGCAAAGGATAACGCATTAGGCACCTGCTTAAGTGGCTTTATGCAGTGCACGGGTGCGCTGACGGGCGAAATAATGGGGGAAATCAGCGGCGCGGGTGCCAGAGAACTCACCACGATGGGGTTCAACGGTTCGGGATCGATAGCCAATGGACTCTGTTCCTTTTCTGCGGCATCGGAAAACCGTGAAGCAGAAATAGAGCGGGCATTGGCGGATTTTCAAAGTAAAAATGCGCAATCCTACATCCGAAATCTCGACGACATTGTGCAAAAGGCAATTGACGTCATGCAGCAAATGATGGAAATGGGCCGCAAGATGGTTGAGGTATTTAGTCAGACGCTACATTCCCTTGCGAAGTCATAATGGAGCGACGGGAAGTCCTTTTTTGCCGGCAGTTGCAAACGGCCGGGTTAGCACCGCAGCCCCTGTTTTTATCGGGGTGCGGATTGCGCCTCGGGCAGCACATCACGCTGCCCCCCTACCGCCTTGTTTTTCGTGTTCAGAATAATGCGCTGCTTATCTGTAGTTTAATCCGATTACCCGGCTGCGACTCACACGCCTCCTCATTACTGCGACTCTGGCGGCTGTTGCAAGAGGCGTTACTGTCGGTTTCTGCGTTGAGCTGTATCCGTATGTTAGTCATAACCGATGTATTGCCCCAACGTTTAGCGCTACAACGCCAAAAACGCGTACGGCGACTGTGTCAACAAGGTGCGGTAACGCGCCTGATCGACGGTGAGCATTGGTTGGAAATAGACATAGACCGGATATTTCATGGAAAAGCCCGCGGTTAGGTTAAACACCGGATAGGCGGAATGGGCGGTTAAAACGATAGTGTGTGTCAGTAAACGCATTGCCCGGTAATTCGATATCCCACGCAATAAAGCCGCACGCTATGGAGATCAACGATGGATGTTCAACAGCTCATTGATACGCTGTCTCACCTGGCAAATCAGGCCGGGCAAGCCGTCAAAGACAAAATGAATGGTGAAGATTTAACCAATCCAGACGCCATGCTCAAGGCTCAGTTTGCCGTGCAGCAGTATTCCACTTTTATCAACTACGAAAGCGCGATGATCAATACCATCAAAAATCTGCTGAGCGGGATTATCTCGAAGATATGAGCGTGCTGACGTCTGCTGAACGACAACTGCTGCTTGAAACGGCCTTTGCGGGGGTGAACCACGGCTTGTTGCGCCAGGTGCGAGCGATTGTGCCGGTGGTACCCAGCCTGGTCAGTGATTGCGACGCCTGTGCGGTGTGCATGGCAGTCCTGCTGTTGGGACTGGAGGCACCTGAAGAAGCGAAGCGCGTCTTGGAACACCTGAATACGCCAGATGCTAACGTGGTCAAACAGTGCTTTTCATTATGAGTTTTTCACCGTGATTACGGGGTACACCATGAACACACCTACGACCCTTTCTCAGGGGATATCGCCAGATAGCCGTTATGACAGCCTCGATGTGGTGTCCGATATGGATGCACCGAACAGCCAGGCGGCGCAGACCTTTAAGAACATGCTGTATGCCGGAACGACATCCGGTGCGGTAGAAACCTTATCACCGGAGCAGATGTTGCAGCAGCAAGCGAAGATTTTGACGTTGAGCGTCGGCGTCGATCTTGGCGCAAAGATTGCCGGCTCTGCGGCACAGACGGTCAATAAACTGGCCAATATGACATGAACACCTTCCGCTGTTTGGGCATGGCATTACTGGCTCTCATGTTGGCTGGCTGTCGTGTTGAACTCTACAACGGTTTGTCTCAGAGTGATGCCAACCAGATGTTGGCGATTCTGATGAACAACAACATTGATGCGGATAAGCAACCATCGCCGGACGGCGGGGTAACGCTACGCGTTGAGCAATCTCGGTTTATTGATGCTGTTGAAGTGCTGCGTATGGATGGTTTTCCGCGTAAGCGCTACACCACGGTAGAAACCATGTTTCCACCTAACCAACTGGTGGTTTCTCCACGGGAAGAGCAACAGAAGATTCTGTATCTCACTGAGCAGCACATTGAGGAGATGCTCAGTCAAATGGATGGCGTTGTGCATGCTTCTGTCGCGATAGCCTCCCATTCCCCCAGTGACGATGTTGGCACTCGTCCTGCTGATAGCACCTCGGTAGCGGTGTACCTTAAATTTTCCCCACGAGTGAACCTCGAAGCGTTTCGTGTACAAATCAAAAGTCTGATTGAAAAAGCGATACCCGGTGTCCAGTACGATCAAATCAGTATTTTGATGCAACCTGATGGCTATCGCGCTCGGGTAGCTCCGCCGCCGAAATCTGTTGAACAGAGAGCACTTCTGAAATGGCTATCCCGTTATCGACAGCATGTGATGTTAACGCTGATTATTCTGGCATCTGCCCTGTTGATACTGGCAGTGTGGCGCGTGTTGCGGCGGACGAGTCCGGCAGACCGGATGCGTTGATCTTGCTGCTGCACCGCATGGTCTGGCAGCCCGCCCGTTATGCACATCCTGACTGGTTGGTATCGCTAGGGCTTCATCGGTGCGAAGGGTGGCGTTATGGCGAATCCCCGGCGTTAGACAGCGCGCTGAACCATGCATTACGCGCACGGCGCGGCCCAATTTGTCTGCCGGGGCGGCTTGATGAACGTCAGCGCCGTTTGGCCGCTCTGGCACCGAATATCTCGAAATATGCGCTGGCGCTTGGGTTGCTGACGCTGGCGTGCGGTGATTACTTTTTGCTGCCTGATTATCGTCACGTGCTCCGCCATTGGCTGGATAACAATCTGATCTGGCAGCTGTTTGGCATGTGTGACAACAAACACCCTGCCTTTTATTCACCGGAGCAGGTGATCGATGCGGCGAATCGTATCGGTATTGCCTTGCTTTATCGTGCTGCAACGCGTGAACCCGTACTTCAGGCGCTTTTGATACAGTTACCGCCGCTGAAGCACGCGTTGTATCCCGTGATGCCTCGGGCCACCATGAATTTACTGGAGCATATGCTATGCCGCTGTGCCGACTCCCGTTGATTGAACTTGATGGGCAACTACCCTGTTTCCCTGTGATCCCTGCTGAAAGCCTGAACACTCAACTGGCTGATACCCACACTGTGCTCAATGCACATCAAGACGCCGCTGCTATCGTAAAATCGGCGAGCCGTAAGGCAGAGCAAATGATACGTCAGGCGCGCAAAGCGCAGCGCCAGATACAGAATGAGGCTTATGCCGAGTTCTCTCGCCGCCAGCAGGAGATCCTTACCCGCTGTGAAGAACAGTGGTTGGCGCGCCACGTGGTGTCACTGTGTGAGGCGGTATCGGTGGAACGGTGTGTGGTGCAGGCGGTCACGTCACGTATCCGTCTTGCTATGGGGAACGTATTGAGCGCTTGGTTTTCCCAACAGTCCGTTGATGACCTGCTGTGCGCGCGTTTGTCACAGCAGGTGGAGCAACTGGCTGCGTTGGGGGGCGCCACCTTGCAGATTCATCCCGAAAGAGAGGTCAGAATGCGCGATGCCTTCGGGGAGCGGCTAGCCATCGTCTGCGACCCGCATCTGGCTATGGATGAAGCCGTTCTGACATCATCACAGCTCAGCGTCTCTTTTTCGCTCAGCCGGCATTTTCAGCAGGTGCTGGCGTGGATAGATATCGAGAACGAGCTTGTCATTGAGGAACGTGAGGTAAGGAGTGATGATGAAAATGCCTGAGGATCACCATCCCGTCAGTCCAGTGCTATCACCACACTACGAATCGCGTCAGGCGCTGCCGGTGCGCAATGTCGAATTCAGCATGCCGCCGATGGACATGGCGTTACTGGAACTGGAAGAAGCGGCAGGCGAATCGTTGGATTCAACGCTGGAGGAGATGAGTCTGGTACTTTCTGGCCGAATGCGCGATGAAAAGCGGTTGGCGTCGTCAGAAAGGCAGCTACGCAGACAGCAAGAGTTAATTGCACTGATACAACGCTTGCGTGAGCAAGACGGTGGTTTTCCGGCGTTTCTCACCGCTTCATCTGAAGAGAATAGTGAGGCGCTGGAAGGGCTGCGACGTATTTTTACGATCGCTCAACACCTGTCATCAACGGCGTTGGATGAAAAACGGAAAAAGGCGCTGAATGCCCAATTGGCCCAGCTTATCGAAGAAAACGCGTATGAAACCGCACTCTTTGGCTTGATGGAGCTTGGTACCGTCAGCAAGGCGGTGCTGGCACCCATTGGTCGCTTATTTCAGCGCGCGATGGATGAGCAAGATACATCGTTATCGGAATGGTTTAAACGCATCGTGAACTGGTCCGATCGTCAGCGTCGGCTCCGCGTCGTGTTACGCATGGCAGCGTTTGAACTCTCGCTGTCTGTCGGTGGTGCTCAGCAAGTCAGGTTGGCGACGGTACTGGTTCGCCTGCGTCGCCTGTTGCTGTTTTTGGGGCTGGAACAGGAGTGTCAAGAACAGGAAAAACGTTATCCCCTACCTGCTGATTCACTTTTGACCTTGTTGATTGATATTACACAGGAAAGCTGGCTGTTTGAGGATTGGCTTATCGCGCGAATTTCTTCGTTGACGCCCAGTGCAACGGTATTCAAGCACATCGTGCGTTATCTGGATGTGCAATTCAGAGTGATGCCCGATGCGTGTTTTAGCGATGAAGATCAGCGTGAAAGTATTCTTGCCGTGCTGCAAAAATTGAAGGGTAATCAGGTGTTGTCTTGATTTCTCCTCCTCGTCTTCTCTGGGATTCTGTTACCGGAGAAGAGGGGAAATACATCATGACATTAGATCTGTTCATCGAAAGAAACATCCAGCGCTTTATACAGTTGGCCGATTTGGCGGAGCAACCTCCCTCTGCCGAAATGCAATGGAACGATCGGGGATTTCAAACTTTCCTCACCTTTCGTCAGGGGCGCATGCATATCAGCCAATGTTTGCTGGACCCCTGGCGGGATGATGCGTTACTGCTTCTTGCACTGCAACGCGCCCATCCTGCCTGGTTTGCGGGTATTCCTCAGCGTGTCTTCACATTACGTCAAGGCATGGTAATCAGTTGCGCCCCGATGGCAGACAGTGTGGCAGAACAGTGGCTATGGCTGCACCGTCGCCAGCGAACCTTTCTGGAAAAATTATGCAAACCGACGTGATGAGTAAAGATAACCTCCAGCGCTGGTTGCAAATGTGCGCCGGGAGGCAAGATATTATTCTCGCCGTGGTGATGCTCATGGCGATTGTCATGATCACCCTGCCGTTGCCTACGTTTGTGGTGGATATTCTGATCGCCATTAATCTGGCTTTTTCCATCATCCTGCTGCTGTTTGCCATTTACATCAACGATCCACTGGATCTGTCGGTGTTCCCTTCTCTGTTGCTGATCACCACGCTTTATCGGCTGTCACTGACCATTAGTACCTCACGGCTGGTGCTGTTGCAGCACAATGCTGGCGATATTATTGATGCGTTTGGCCGTTTTATGGTGGGGGGAAACTTGACGGTGGGGCTGGTGATTTTCGCCATCATCACCATCGTGCAATTTATCGTTATCACTAAGGGTACGGAGCGGGTGGCCGAGGTGAGCGCCCGCTTTTCTCTCGATGGTATGCCGGGCAAACAGATGAGCATCGATGGCGATCTGCGTGCCGGGGTGATCGATGCCGGTCAGGCGCGGCAATTGCGTCTGCACGTGCAGCATGAAAGTCGTTTTCTTGGTGCGATGGATGGTGCCATGAAGTTTGTGAAAGGGGATGCTATCGCCGGTATCATTGTTGTGCTGGTGAATATTCTGGGCGGCATTACCATTGCCGTAGTGCAGTACGGCATGTCGCTTGGGGATGCGGTACAAACCTACAGCGTGCTCTCTATCGGTGACGGCCTGTGCGGCCAGATCCCCTCTCTGCTGATTTCGCTCAGTGCCGGAATTATCGTCACCCGCGTGCCGGGTGAGAAACGGCAAAATCTGGGGCGTGAACTGAGTACGCAATTGGGGAAACAGCCCCAGGCGCTGATCCTCGCGGCAGTGGTGATGTTGCTGTTTGCCATCATTCCCGGCTTCCCGTTTATCTACTTCTTTATCATGGCGGTGATTACCGCATTGCCTTGTGCTCTGCTGTGGTATCGCGCACGGCATTCGCAATCCGCGTCCGCGCCGCAGGGCAGCGTTGATGACGATCTGATGGTGCCGGGCGCGGAACCTCTGACTTTACGCCTTGCACCGCGTCTGCATTCAGAGTCTCTTTCATTGGAGATAGATGCTCTGCGTAAAACCCTGTTCGACACCCTGGGGGTACCTCTGCCTGATGTCTCCATCATTGTTGATGCTTCAATGACGGAGAACAGCATGGCGGTGCTTGTCTATCAGGAGTCGGTGTTCTCATTGACGATCCCCGAGGCGGCCTCCTGCATGGTTTTCACCACCGTGGGCACGAAAGATGCCGCGCCAGAGACGCAGGTGTTGCCGCAGGGAATGGGGCGGATCGCGTGGCTGTCTGAAACTGAGGGGCAACGTGCACAGCAGGAGGGACAAACGGTATTTATTGGCGATCAGTGCCTTATTGCGCTGTTGCAAAAGGTGTTGGTGCACCACATGGCGGAGTTTATCGGGGTGCAGGAAGCGCGCTACCTGATGGATGCCATGGAGAAACGCTATGCCGAGTTGGTGAAAGAACTTCAACGGCAGATGCCTATCAACCGAATTGCCGAGGTGCTCCAGCGATTGGTGTCAGAACGGGTCTCTATTCGCGATTTACGTCTGGTTTTCGGCACGTTGATTGAGTGGGCTCCGCGGGAAAAAGATGTCCAGATGCTGACGGAGTATGTTCGCATCGCTTTACGGCGCCATATTTTGCATCGTCTGATGCCAGAAGGGGAACCGCTGCGCGTGCTGCGCATCGGGGAGGAGATGGAAAATGTGATTCGCGAGTCCATTCGGCAGACTGCAATGGGCACCTACACCGCATTAAGCCATGAACAGCGTGCGCAGATATTGCAGTTGATTGCTGAGGTACAAGCGGAACACGGCGAGTTTGTGATTGTCAGCTCCGTGGATACACGTCGTTTCTTGCGTAAGGTCATAGAGCAACAACACGCCGACATTGTTGTGCTGTCGTGGCAGGAAGTCGGGGAGCACTGCCTTATGCAGGTGGTGCACAGTATTGACCTGAACCCCGAGTACGCATCCGATGATGAAGACTGAGTTTTCCTCTCTGGTGGAGGCCGTGAGCCGACGGCTGACGTTATCCGGCGGGCCACCTGATGGTATGGACATGACAGGACGGGTGCTGCATATCAGTGCCTCTTTGTTAAAAGTGCGGTTGCCCGGCGTGTTTATGGGCGAACTTTGTCAAATTTTACCTGACGGCACCTTGGCTGAAGTGGTTGCGGTGGATGGTGAAGACGCGCTGTTGTCTCCCTTTGCCAGCACGGTAGGCCTGTTTTGCGGGCAAAAGGTGCGGCCGCTAAAACGACGCCAGCAGGTTCCGGTCGGCGATGCGTTGCTCGGTCGAGTCGTTGATGGCCTTGGGCAGATGCTGGATGGCAATGAGGTGTGGCAGGGGCCGTGGCGCGATTTTGACGCGCCGCCTCCGGCGGCTCTGATTCGTGGGATTATCGATCGCCCGGTGTTAACCGGCGTGCGGGCGATAGACAGTTTACTCACCTGCGGTGAAGGGCAGCGCATTGGGATTTTCGCGGCGGCGGGCGTAGGGAAGAGCACGTTACTTTCCATGCTGTGCCACGGCGCGGACAGCGAGGTGATCGTTCTGGCGCTCATTGGGGAGCGCGGTCGCGAGGTGAGGGAATTTTTAGAGCATTCGCTTAATGCACAGACGCGACGTCGCTGCGTTGTTGTTGTTGCCACGTCAGACAGGCCGCCACTCGAGCGCATGCGCGCGCTGTATGTGGCGACCACCATTGCGGAGTCGTTTCGCGATCGGGGCAAACGCGTACTGTTAATGGCGGATTCACTGACGCGCTACGCCCGTGCCGCACGGGAAATCGCTATTGAGGCGGGCGAGCGGGCGGTTGCGGGCAGCTATCCCCCCAGCGTGTTTGCCGCGCTGCCGCGCTTGCTGGAGCGGACCGGTAAAGGGCGTTGTGGCAGCATTACTGCGTTCTACACCGTGCTGGTGGAGGGGGACGATATGAATGAGCCGCTGGCGGATGAGGTGCGCTCGCTGCTCGACGGGCATATTGTGCTGTCGCGACAATTGGCCGAGGCGGCGCATTTCCCAGCGATTGATGTGCTCGCCAGCGTAAGCCGTATCATGCCGAACATCACCAGCCAGTTGCACTTGACGCTTGCCCATGGGGTACGCCGTTTGCTCAGTGTTTATCGCGATGTAGAGCTGCTGGTGCGAGTGGGGGAGTATCAGCAGGGTGAGGATCCGCTCGCCGATCTGGCGGTAGAAAAGCACGCGGCGATCAATGCATTTTTACAACAGCAGGAGAATGAACCATGTCATCACGACCTGTTATTGCAACGGCTAAGTGCGCTGGTAACCGCGTGATGCTGCGTGAGTTACTGGCTATCAAGCAGCGTCGGGAAATTGCCTTGCGCCGGCAGTTGGTAGAGCAACACTCCCTGCTCCAGCAATTGGAACAGGATATGTGCACCTGCTCGACCCATCGTGCGTTGCTGGCTGAAAAACGACATGCCTGGCTGGTCTGGTCCGGCACGCGTGTCAGTGATGAACTGCTGGGGCACAAGCAGACACTGATGGCGGTGCGCGATGAGGATCAGCAATTGATGGCTAACCAGATGGCGTTGTTTGAAGCGCAGCACGCCGTATTGGCGCAGCAAGACGCGCTAAGGCAAGCGCTGAATGTTGTCATGAAAAAAAAGGAAAAACTGCACTGTGTGCTCAACGATGCAGGCGGTAAACGATGAGCCGCTATTCATGAGTACGACACGCGTTGAAGGGAGTCTGTGGCACACGATGCCGGAGCTGGACGCGACCGATGGGGAAACCGCGCTGGACGCTCAGAAATTTATACAACTGATAGCCCAAAAAGCAACCCATTGCACCTCTTCTCCACTTTCACCTAATGCGCATCGCCGACAGCGTTATCGCATGGTGAGTCGCCGAGGGGAAGCGATCGTGTGTGAGGTCAGCGAGCGAGACGCTGAACTTCACCTTTGTATTCAGGTGTCTCAGCGCGCGCTGTTTGACACCTTGAGCCTTATTTCATCCTGGCTTTGTGCGCGTTTGCGCGAGGCAGGACATGCCGTTGTATTGGAGGTTGAACATGTTGAGGACGACTCGGGAAACGTGGAGCCTGGCGCAGCATCTTCCTCCTGAGGGCGTGACCGTAGGTGAATTGCATATCGGTTTACAAACGTGGACACGCGCTCAATCCGGGGTAGTCATCACGCTCTCCTTCGATGAGGGCTCATCGGTGAGCCACGTTTGGCTGGAGGCCACCGGGTGGTCGGCCCTGTGCGAGCAGATGCTGGGTACGGCTGATGTGGCAACGGTGGATGCGTTATTGCTTGAGGATATTGCTGAGTGGGTGTTATCGCCGTTGCTGGCACAGTGCCAAGCCAGCATGGTGCGGGAGAATGCAGCACCGTGCCCTTGTAGTGCGTTGCCTGAGCAATGGGGCGTCGTTTTTACCTGGCAGGTAGAACAGGTTACCTTTCAGGCTGTGCTGTTTGGCAATACTGACGCTGGGGTTGCGCACCTGCATGCGTTGATTGCACCTGATGATGTCCCCACTGACCCATTGCCGCCGTTGCGGTGTGCGCTATATGCCGGAGAGTGCGAGCTTTCGCTTTCTGCTTTACGGCGGCTGACGTTGGGGGTGGGGATCGCGATACGGCCCTATGGCGATTTGCGTGCGGGACACTTTGTCTTGTCGCCGTTGCAAAAGCAGGCGGCCTATGTCCAGATAAACGGAGATAATACGATGCACTGTCGATCGTTAGGCGCTGAACTTGAAAATAGCGCCATTGAAATGCGGGATCCACCCACTGGCGCAGAGCCCATACCGGTGGATCTTGCGGCGTTGCCGCAAAAACTGTTGGTTGAGGTCGGGCAGGTCACGCTGACATTGGGATCGCTGCGAACGTTACAGGTGGGCGATACGGTAGCGGTGAACGCCGAATTCTCTCCAGAAGTAACACTGAAGTTGAATGGCTGTGTCATTGGCAAAGGTGTGCTGATTGGTTGCGGTGACCGCTTTTTGGTGCAAATCCGGCAATGGTATCTCAGCGCACAAGATTGAACGGTGACAGGGGTAAGATGGGGTGAATGCCCGGTAGGTGCGTCTGGTTTAGCCGAGGTATAAGGGGACGTCAACCTTATAGCGTGGAATTCACATGTCACTACCTGACTCTCCCTGGCAACTCATTGCGTTGCTGTTTGTGCTTTCACTGCTGCCGCTGATTATCGTAATGGGAACCTCGTTTCTCAAACTGGCGGTGGTCTTTTCCATCTTGCGCAATGCTCTGGGGATCCAGCAGGTGCCGCCAAATATGGCGCTGTATGGCCTTGCTCTGGTGCTGTCGCTGTTTATCATGGCGCCGACGTTGCTGGCGGTTAAGGCGCAGTGGCATCCGGTTGCCGTTGAGGGCGAGCCCGCCTGGATGAGCGGCTGGGACAGTCAAGCGCTGACACCCTATCGTCACTTTCTGATAAAAAACACTGAAGATAAACAGGTGCATTATTTTCAGAACCTGATTGCGAAAACCTGGCCGGAAGAGGTGCGCCGTACAGTGAAGGACGACTCCTTACTCATTTTGCTGCCCGCGTTCACGGTCAGCCAATTGACCCAGGCCTTTCGTATCGGGTTATTAATTTACTTGCCGTTTCTTGCCATTGACCTGCTGGTGTCCAATATCCTGCTGGCGATGGGGATGATGATGGTCTCTCCCATGACCATCGCCTTACCGTTCAAGCTGTTAATTTTTCTCTTGGCCGGCGGCTGGGACCTGATCCTTTCCCAGTTAGTGCAGAGTTTCGTATGAATGAGGCCACGCTGACGCACCTGATGATCCAACTGTTGTGGATCGTCTTGCTAACCTCATTGCCGATCATTGTTGTCGCCTGTGTGGTGGGCGTGTTGGTTAGCTTGTTACAAGCGCTGACTCAGATACAGGATCAGACCCTGCAATTCATGATCAAACTGCTGGCTGTGGCGCTGATGTTGATGGCGACCTATCACTGGCTTGGCGGCATCCTGCTGGGCTATACGCGCCAGGTGTTATTACAAATAAGTGCACATGCATGAGTCTGGTGCTTAACGAAGAGATCGCGCATTTGGCTTTTCTTATGATGCGCCCGCTGGGAATGACCCTGCTGTTTCCGCTGTTGCAGGCAGGGAATCTGGGGTCCCCGTTAGTGAGAAACGCGGTGTTAATGGCGATTGCATTGCCAATGCTGGCCGTGGTGCCTGTTCCCGAGGATATCGGCGAGGGGTGGACATGGTTGAGCTATATTCCCGGTGAGTTGCTTATCGGTCTGGTCTTGGGGTTCTGCGGCGCGATTCCTTTTTGGGCCGTGGATATGGCGGGGTTTATTATCGATTCTCTGCGTGGTGCAACCATGAGCGCGGTATTTAACCCTGCGATGTCTGTCCAGTCGTCACTGTTTGGCTTGTTATTCAGCCAGTTTCTCTGTGCGCTGTTTTTTATCAGCGGCGGTATCAATTTGCACCTGAGCGTGCTGTATGACTCTTACCATTACCTACCGCCAGGCAACACGTTGGCGTTTAATCAGCCGCTGTTAGATTTTATCAAAGTGGAGTGGCAGACGCTCTACCACCTGTGTTTAAGCTTCTGCTTGCCGGCCGTGTTGGTGATGGTATTGGCAGATATGGCACTGGGGCTGTTGAATCGATCGGCGCAGCAGTTGAACGTGTTCTTTCTGGCCATGCCCATCAAAAGCCTGTTGGTGTTGTTGCTACTGATCGTGTCGCTGCCCTATGCGTTGCACCACTATCTGGTGGAAAGTGAACGTCTCTACCAGCATGTTGGCGAGTGGTTTGCCCAACATGAGTGAAAAAACGGAGCAACCCACTCGCAAAAGGCGACAGGATGGTGAAAAAGAGGGGCAGGTGATCAAAAGCGTTGAGCTAACCTCCGGTGCACAACTGCTGGCCTTGTTTCTCTTTTTTCATTTTTTTTCCGATGTGTTGATACAAAACATCACGTTACTGATTCAGGAATCTCTGCACATTATTAATGCCCCTTTCTCCTATGCATTGGGCACGATAGTTCGTGCGTTGGTAAAGGAGTGCGGTCTGGTGCTGCTCTATCTGGGGGCGATGGTAAGTGGGGCCACCGTTTTCAGTGTGTTGATCCAAATAGGTTTTGTAGTTGCCAGTAAGGCTGTGGGTTTCAAGGGGACCAAACTGAACCCGGTGAACAATCTTAAACAAATTGTGTCCTGGCGCAGCGTGATAGAACTGCTCAAATCCTGTTTGAAAGTGGTACTGCTGTGCGTGATTTTTCTCTTGCTGTTTTATGCCTATGCGTCGACGTTTCGCGCGTTACCTTACTGTGATCCTCACTGCGCGCTACCCACTTTTTCCTCCATCATGCGTTTTATGTGGCTTGGCATGCTGGGATTTTATCTGGTACTGGCAGTGGCGGATTATAGCTATCAACGTTTTCATACGTTGAAACAGCAGCGCATGAGCAAGGAGGACATCAAACAGGAAAACAAGAACCGAGAAGGCGATCCACAGATTAAACAGCGCCGCCGAGCCCTACAACGCGAAATGCAGAGCGGCAGTCTGGCACAAAACATCAGGCAATCGGCGGTGATTGTGCGCAACCCGACCCATTTAGTGGTTTGTCTGGGATACGATTCCGAGACGATGCCAGTGCCGCGCGTGTTGGAGAAAGGCAGGGATGCGATGGCACAGCACATTGTCGAGTTGGCGCAACGTGAGGCCATTCCAATGGTAGAAAACATCCCTCTGGCGCGAACGCTGTTTTATGATGTGAAATGCGGCGAGCGTATTCCTGATGCGCTTTTCGAACCCGTTGCCGCGCTGCTGCGCATTGTCTTGCAAATCGATTACGCGTCTCGTGAGGAAGCCAGTGGCGAGGGGCGAAACTGACAGGCAAAAAAAAGACCGGGCCAAGGTACGGTGCCGGTCAAAGCGCAAAGAGAACCATAATGGAGTTGTGCTCTTTGCAAAATGCATATATTTCAATTGCTTAATTTCTTTCCGCGTGTGTACTAAATCCCTGGTGAAGGCCACAATTGGTTAAGAGGTTTTCATACAGCCTTATTCCGATAAGCAGGCTGGTGTATTTGTTGTATAACGCGTCATGGTATGTCTTGAGATAGTCAGAAAATGATTCTTCAGCCAGCAATCTGTTGATTTTCAAATAGCTGATTTTCAAATGATTGCAGTTGTTGATATACACATCCAACGAGTGATACTTTTTCTGCATCATTTGCGAAAGCAGTGCCGTAATCTGCTCAAGCTCAGATAAGAACGTATCGTAATCGGTCAATATTTTCTGACACTCTCCATGACTATCCATGTCTTTTTCTTATATTTGTCGTTGTATCGGTTTTTACCATAGCGTCCCGAAAGCTGGGCTCCCAGGACGCTGTACGCTGTGTATCAGAAGCTTGTCCAATCGGACGTGTTTTTCTCTGTTGATCGAGATGCCGTCGGTAACATGGCGACGGGCGTTGAAGCCTGTGCCACTCTCAGCGATGACGGCGCAGCGCTATAACCCGCAACGTTGAAGACGGACACTTCTCTGACGAGTTGATCGGCTTGTTCTTTAAGACTCTGTGCCGCGGCCGCAGATTCCTCTACCAGTGCCGCATTCTGCTGGGTGGTCTGGTCCATTTGGCTGACAGCAATCCCGACCTGTTCAACCCCGGTTGATTGCTCTGCGCTGGCAGAGCTTATCTCAGCCACAGTATCGGTTAACTGGCGAATAGACGTGACAACCTGTTGCATCGTTTCCCCTGCCTTATTGACCAGCGAAGAACCTTGACCGACCCGCTCTACGCTTGCGGTAATCAGGCTCTTGATCTCTTTCGCTGCGTCTGCACTTCGCTGTGCCAGATTACGAACTTCTCCCGCGACCACGGCGAATCCGCGTCCTTGTTCCCCTGCGCGGGCGGCTTCGACAGCAGCATTGAGCGCCAATATATTGGTCTGGAAAGCGATGCTATCGATAACGTTGATGATATCGGCAATGCTGCGTGAACTCTCGTTGATGGATTTCATGGTCTCCACCACATCATCCACGACATTGCCACCTTGCTGTGCTACTGAACTCGCATTTTGCGCCAACACATTTGCCTGCCGAGCGTTATCTGCATTATTTTTCACTGTCATCCCCAACTGTGTCATGGTTGATGACGTCTCTTCCAGCGCGCTTGCCTGCTCTTCAGTGCGCGACGACAGATCGGCGTTGCCCTGTGCTATCTGCATACTGGCGGTGGCAACGCTTTCGGCGTTGTTTCTGACGCTGATAACCATCCGCGTCAAGGCTGCCTGCATCTCCTTCATCGCTTCCAGAAGTTGGCCGATTTCATCGCGACTGTCTGCCACTATCGAACCACTGAGATCGCCGACACTGATGCGTTTCGCAGAAGAAAGCGCAATGGCTAACGGCGTTGTGACGCTGTGTGTTAAGCGCCAGGCAATCAGGCACCCTACCAGTGTTGAGATGATCGAGAGCAGCAACATCCAGTACAAGGATTTGGTAATATAATCCTTGGTGATTTGCTTTGCGCTATCCACATAGGATTCTTGTAATTCGGTAAACTCAGTGAGTTTTTTAAAATAAATCCCTTGAATATTGGCTATTTCACCAAAGACCAAGTCTGTTGCCTCGTCATCCTTGTCTTCCATGGCATAATCAACGGCTTTATTAATATGCACGCTGTACTCTTTTCTAATCTCAGCAAGTTGATTAAAGAAATCCCTGCCTTCTTTAGTATTGACCATAACATCAAGTTTTTTATATATATCACTTGCGGTGTTGGTCGTTTTTGCGATGATTTCTTTGAGGTTTTGCTTTTCTTTTATTTGGTTTTCAGGGAGTAAAATAATATCGCGCAGAGTACGTATGTTGGTGTTTAGGATATCCTGAATGTCGCGTAACATATCCACCTTTACCATCCGATCTTCAGTGATCTCCTCAAGTTCCATGTCAATATTTTTTATGAAGTAATAACTGAGGGAGGATAATGCGAGCGTTAATATGATTAACACGCCAAATCCTAAAAAAAGCCGATTGCCAATTCTCATATTTTTAAAGAAATTCATGCCGATTCCATCTTTATTATTTATTTAACAACGTATTATCCTACGATGATTATCTGATAAATTACCCATGAAATTTTCGGCGGAATAGGTAATATTTCATTTAATTACAATAGGTTCCCTGGATGTTCGCAAATTCCCCATTATCAATGCATGTACCAAAACACTGGTATAAGAAATCTGTTTGGCTATAAGCCGGAAAACGTTTTTCTCATCTAAGATGAATACGGTTGTGAACCATTTCTCACCTTACCGAGTTTATCTTTATGTTAATTTAATGTTGATTTTTACGCTTGTTAATATTATCCAGATATCAAACCGAAGCGCGAAGTGTTGTATAGTCTCACGCTATTATAAACACAAGATCGATCGAAAAAAACGATCGTTAAACCGTTTAATTTTTCTTATTCGATCGGTTTTTTCTATCAAGAAAATAAAAATGAATCGAT